>DAITAN010000502.1:0-1520 GCA_036824235.1 Gaiellaceae bacterium
CGCGACGAGCGCCCGCGCTTTGGCCACGCGCAGGAGCGCCAGGCCCGCGCGCGGGCTCGCGCCCAGGAAGAGGCGCGTGTCCGAGCGCGTGTGGCGCAGGAGCGCGACGACGTAGCGGTTGAGGCTTTCCTCCACGAAGACGCTGCGCGTGTCGTCGATCGCGCCGAGGACCTCCTCGTCGGTCGCGACCGACTCCAGCGCGTCGAGCGGGGTCTCTGCTGCGTTCTCGGAAAGCATGCGCGCCTCTTCGGCGTGCGGCGGGTAGCCGATCGCGATCCGCATCGTAAAGCGGTCGAGCTCGGCCTCAGGGAGCGGGTACGTCCCCTCGTACTCGATCGGGTTCTGCGTCGCCATGACCATGAACGGCGGCGCGAGCTGGTAGGAGACGCCGTCGACCGTCACCTGGCGCTCCTGCATGCACTCGAGGAGGGCCGACTGCGTCTTCGGCGACGCGCGGTTGATCTCGTCGACGAGGAGGATGTTGGCGAACACGGGGCCCGGCCGGAACTCGAACTCGTTCGAGCGCTGGTTGAAGACGTTGACGCCGGTGACGTCCGACGGGAGCAGGTCGGGCGTGAACTGGAGCCGCGAGAACGAGCACTCGACGGAGCGCGCCAAGGACTTGGCGAGCGTGGTCTTCCCCACCCCCGGGAAGTCCTCGATGATCAGGTGGCCCTCGGAGAGAAGGCAGAGAACGGCGAACTCGAGCGTCTCCTCGGGGGCATGGATCACCTTGCGCAGGTTGGCGATGATCCGCTGTGCGAGTGACGCCGCGCTCGACGTCTTCACACCCTGCTTCGCTTCGACGGCCTGGTCGTCCATCTAGTCCCCTCCCAGCAGGGTCTCGATCTCATCGAGGATAGCCACAGCACATTCCTCCTTGCTTCGCCTGCTCACCGTCCGCTCACCGTCATGCGTGAGCAGGACCAGCTCGTTCCAGTCCGATTCGAACCCGATGTCAGAACGAGATACGTCGTTGTAGACGAAGAGGTTCCCTCGCTTGTTTGTCAACTTCGTGCGCGCCCGCTCTAACCCGGGCTCGCCCTCGTCCGCGGCGAACCCGACCAGCACCTGGCCGTTGCGGCGGCGCTGGCCCAACTCCGCGAGCACGTCCTGCGTCGGCTCGAGCTCGATCGTCCACGTGTCGGCGTCCTTCGGGCGCTTGGCGCCGATCGGATCGCTCGGCCGGTAGTCGGCGACCGCGGCGGCCATCACGACGACGTCGGCGTCCGCCCGGTCGAGCACTTCGCGGGATAGGTCGGCGGCCGAGGGGGCCTGGACGACCTCGACCCCGTCGGGAGGCGGGACGGCCAGGTTGGACGCGACGAGCGTCACCTCGGCGCCGCGCCTGCGGGCTTCGCGCGCGAGCGCGACGCCCATCTTCCCCGAGGAGCGGTTGCCGACGAACCGGACGGAGTCGAGCGGCTCGCGCGTTCCGCCGGCGCTGATCAGCAGGCGCTTCCCGCGCAGCGGGCCGGCCGCGCCGAGCAGCTCGAGGCAGCGCGCGAAGATGGCTTCGG
>DAITAN010000503.1:0-1517 GCA_036824235.1 Gaiellaceae bacterium
CGGCTCGACGATCCTCGCAGGCGGGTGGCCGGCGCTGCCGCAGGCGAGCTCGCGGGCCACCGGGTCGACGACCGCGTAGAGCAGGGTGACGAACTTCCCCGGCTCGATCTCGTCGTAGACCACGTCGTTCGCGCTCGCCAGCACCGCCGACGGCTCGGCGTCTCCTCGCGCCAGCACCCGGAAGCTGAACTTCGTCATGGCCATGTCCGCCGCGGCAGAGATGCCCTTGCCGAGGACGTCGCCGACTGCGACCGCGAGGCGCCCGTCCTCGAGGACGACGAAGTCGTAGAGGTCGCCGCCGACGTCGACGCGCGCCGACGACTCGTAGACGTGGCCGACGTCGAGGCCCTTCACCTTCGGGAGCTCGCGCGGGAGGAGCGACCGTTGCATCGTCTCGGCGAAGTCCTTCTGCTGCTGGTAGAGGCGCGCGTTGTCGATGGCGAGCGCGGCCTGCGCGCCGACCGCGAGCGCGACGTCGATGTCGTCGGCCTCGAGCGGCCGGTCCGGGTCGAAGGAGACGATCGTGAGCGTCCCGAGCACCTCGCCCGGCGTGGCGAGCGGAAGCACGACCGCCGAGGCGCCCCGCCGGAGGAACGGATCGAGGATCCGGTGGACGTCGTCGGGGGCGAACATCCCGCCCCGCAGCACGACGGCTTGCTTCGCCTCCAACAGCTCGCGGGCAAGGGGCGCGGAGAGCGGCTGCGGGCGCGCGGCCAGTCCCTCGACGACGTCGGCCAGCCTTGGGTCGGCGACGTGTACCGCGCGCGCGGTGAGCCCGCCGGTGCGCGGGTCGGGCATGCGGATGACGCCGACGTCTGCGTCGAGCAGGCCGACCATCGTTCGGGCGACCGCCTCCAGGGTCGCGTCGAGCGAGAGGCTCTCCGTGAACGACTGGCTGATCTCGTAGAGGCCGCGCAACTGGCGAGCGGCTCGCCGCTCGGAGTCGAGCGTCCGCTCGAGGATCGTCGACAGCTCCTTCGTCCGCTCGTGCAGCCTCGCGTTCTGCACCGCGACCGCGAGCTGGCTCGAGAGCGCGATAAGTAGCCCCTCCTCGCCCTCGCGGTAGGGGCGCGGCCGCGTCTTGAAGACTCCGAGCGCGCCGATCACCTCGTCGCGCACGAGCAGGGGGATGAAGAGCGCGCGCCGGATACCGCTCTGCTCGAGGGCGTCGTCGAGGCCCGCCAGCCTCGGGTCGCCTTGCATGTCCTCGATGAAGAGGAAGCCGCGGCTGCGGAACGGGCCGAGCGCGAGCTCCAGGAGGCGTTCCGCGAGGTCGGTGTGCGGCCCCGAGAGATTTCGCGAGGCGGCGTCGACGAGGTGTGTCCCTTCCTGGAGGTAGATGCCGACGTGGCCGCTGGAGGTGAGCTCGGCGACCCGCTCGACCGCGGTCTCGAGCGTATGCGTGAGCGAGAGCTGCGCGATCGCCTGGCTGACGACGGCGACCAGGGTTTGCGACCGCTTGAGCGCGAGCGCGATGAGGCTGACGCGGCGGCTACGGCGCAGCGCGAGGGCGGCGC
>DAITAN010000504.1:0-1516 GCA_036824235.1 Gaiellaceae bacterium
GGCTGTTTTCGTAGGGGCCGAGCAGGGTGCCGTCCACGATCGCCCGCGCCTGCTCGGCGGGCGACAGGTCGCCCTGCCCCTCGACGAGCCACGCGATCGACGTGCCTCCAACCTCCCTCGTGCGCCTGGCTGCCGCCGCGGCGGCCGTGCGGAGCGAGTCGGCGTCGAGCGGTCCCTTGCCCACGCCGGCGGCGCCAACGCGTCGCGCTGCGACCCGTCCGTCCGCGTGCAGCAAGCTGACGCGGCCGCGTTCGCCGCGCAGTTCGCCGTCGTCGGCGAGGCGTGCAAGGCGTCCCTCGAGCAGGCGGTCGATTCCCTCCGCCGCTTCTGTGAGCGTCACGGGGTCAGGGACCGGGAAGACGAGGACGTCTGCCTCGACCCCACCCGGCGGCGCCTCGACAACGTCAATCTCCATGGGCGGCGGGATGGTATCGGAGCCTGGTCTCGTCGTGCCTCTTTCGAGGGATCAGCCCCTGCTCTGCAAGGCCGATATCAAGAGTGCGCCTCAGGGCGCAGCTCTACCCTCTCCCCAGCCCGCACCCTCCCCCGCGGGCGAACTACCTCTCCCCCTCGAAGCCCTCCACTTAGGAGGGCTTCATCGTTGTCAGGGCGTCGGTTCCGCAGGCGTTGCCGCGAGGTTGCCCGGGTAACGTTCGGCGCGTGAAGGACGACGTCGACCCCCGCGGCATGGCGGCCCTCTCCTCAGGCCATCTGGCCACCGACCTGGCACAGGGATCGCTGCCGGCCCTCCTTCCCTTCCTGGAGATCAAGTTCGACCTCTCGTACACGATGGTGGGCGCCCTCATCCTCGGGGCGACGATCAGCTCGTCCATCATCCAGCCGGCCTTCGGTCTCTGGTCGGACGCACGCGGGGCGCTCTGGCTGCTCCCCGCCGGGGTCTCCCTCGCCGGCATCGGCATCGCGTTCGCCTCCGTCGCGCCGAGCTACGCGCTCGTGATGGTGGGCGTGCTCGCCTCGGGGCTTGGCGTTGCCGCCTACCACCCGGAAGGGTCGAAGTTCGCCAGCTACGTCAGCGGGAGCAAGCGTGCGAGCGGCATGTCGCTGTTCTCCGTCGGGGGCAACATCGGGTTCGCGCTGGGCCCGCTGATCGCCTCGTTCTTCGTCATCACGCTCGGGCTCGGCCTCGACGGCGGGTTGTTCATCGCGATCCCCGGCCTGCTCGTCGCCGCGATGCTGCTCTTCGCGATCCCGCACCTGGCGTCGTTCGCGCCGGCGCAGGTAGAGGTGCGCGCGGCCGCGGCCGCGGATCAGTGGAACGGGACGCTGATGCTGCTCGCCATCGTCGGCCTGCGGAGCCTCGCTCACATGGGCCTCTTCACGTTCATCCCGCTGTACGAAGTGTCGCGCGGCAACGGCGCCGCCTACGGGACGCGTGTGCTCGCCCTCTTTCTCTTCGCCGGCGCCCTCGGCACGCTGCTCGGAGGCCCACTCGCCGACCGGGTCGGGCGCCGCAAGGTGCTGCTTGGCAGCTTCATCGTCTCGCCGCCCCTGATCA
>DAITAN010000005.1:0-23558 GCA_036824235.1 Gaiellaceae bacterium
CGCCTACAGCGCGAGCCCGCACGACATCCCGCTGCTGCGCCGCAAGGTGCGCAAGGTCCGGGAGCGCTCGGGCCTTCCGCCCGGGAGCCACGACGACAAGGCGCTGCTCGAGGTGCTCGAGTCGCTGCCGCGCGACGAGCTCTTCCAGATCTCCGACGACGACCTCTTCGACATCGCCATGGGCATCGTCCGCCTCGGCGAGAGACAGCAGGTCAGGCTCTTCGTCCGCAAGGACACGTTCGGCCGCTTCCTTTCATGCCTCGTCTACGTGCCGCGCGAGCGCTTCAACACCCAGGTGCGGGAGAAGATCGAGGACATCCTGCAAGAGGTCTTCGAGGGCGTGAGCGCCGACTACACCGTGCGCCTCTCGGAGTCGGTGCTCGCCCGGATGCACTTCGTCATCTACACGCGGCCGGGCGCGACTCGCGAGTACGACGTCCCCGAGATCGAGGCCAGGCTCGTCGAGGCGACCCGCACCTGGGTCGACGACCTCGGCGACGCGCTCGTCGAGCACCTCGGCGAGGAGAGGGGCACCGAGCTCTTCACCCTTTACCGGGATGCTTTCCCGGCCGCGTACCGCGACGACTTCACGCCGGAGGCAGCCGTGCTCGACGTCGAGCGCATGGAGCGCCTCGACCCCGAGGGCGACCTGGCGATGACGCTCTACCGCCCACTCGAGGCGGAGCCCGACTTCTTCGTCCTCAAGCTCCTGCGCTCCGGCCAGCCGATCCTCCTCTCGGACGTGCTCCCGCTCCTCGAGGACATGGGCGTGAAGGTCTACGACGAGCGCCCGTACGAGATCGACCGAGCCGGCCCCGTCGACGCCTGGATCTACGACTTCGGCCTGACGCAAGCCGACGGCGCCCTCGACCTCGACCGGGTCGGGGAGGCCTTCAAGGACGCCTTTGCCCAGGCATGGCGGGGCGAGATCGAGGTCGACGGATTCAACCGCCTGGTGCTCAACGCCGGGCTCACGTGGCGGGAGATCGCGGTGCTCCGCGCGCTGGCCAAGTACCTGCGCCAGGCGGGCGGCACGTTCAGCCAGGCCTACATGGAGGAGACGCTGGCCGCGAACCCCGAGATCGTGCGGAAGCTCATCGATCTCTTCAAGATCCGGTTCGACCCCGCCCACGGCGACGGCCGAGAGGACGAAGCGGATGCCATCGCCGAGCGGATCGGGAGGGAGATCGACGCCGTCGCGAGCCTGGACGACGACCGCATCCTGCGCGGCTTTCTCCGGCTCATCCAGGCGACGCTGCGGACGAACTACTTCCAGCTCGGCGACGACGGCCGCCCGAAGCCGTACCTCTCCTTCAAGCTCGACCCGGCGCTCGTCCCCGACCTCCCGCTGCCGCGGCCGATGTTCGAGATCTGGGTCTACTCGCCGCGCACGGAGGGCGCCCACCTGCGCGGCGGCAAGGTCGCCCGCGGGGGCATTCGCTGGTCGGATCGCCGGGAGGACTTCCGCACTGAGATCCTCGGGCTCATGAAGGCGCAGATGGTCAAGAACGCCGTCATCGTCCCTGTGGGCGCGAAGGGCGGCTTCGTCGTCAAGCGTCCGCCGACCGACCCCGACGCGCTTCGCGAGGAGGTCGCCGCCTGCTACCGCACGCTGATGCAGGGCCTGCTCGACCTGACCGACAACATCGTCGGCGGCGAGACCGTGCCGCCGCCCGACGTCGTCCGCTACGACGACGACGACCCGTACCTCGTCGTGGCCGCGGACAAGGGGACGGCCAGCTTCTCCGATCTCGCCAACAGCGTCGCGGCGGAGTACGGCTTTTGGCTCGGCGACGCGTTCGCCTCCGGCGGCTCCGCCGGCTACGACCACAAGGCGATGGGCATCACCGCGCGCGGCGGCTGGGAGTCGGTGAAGCGCCACTTCCGTGAGCTGGGAGTCGACGTCCAGACGACGGAGGTCACTGCGGTCGGCATCGGCGACATGGCCGGGGACGTCTTCGGGAACGGCGTGCTGCTCTCACGCCGGCTGAAGCTCGTGGCCGCGTTCAACCACGAGCACGTCTTCCTCGACCCCGACCCCGAGCCCGAGGCGAGCTACCGCGAGCGGGAGCGCCTCTTCAACCTGCCGCGCTCGAGCTGGGCCGACTACGACCCGGAGGTCATCTCGGCCGGCGGCGGGATCTTCCCGCGGACGGCCAAGTCGATCCCGCTCTCGGCCCAGGTTCGCCGGCGCCTCGGCCTCGAGGCCGAGGCCCTGACGCCGAACGAGCTCATCCGGGCCATCCTCACGGCCGAGGTCGACCTGCTCTGGAACGGCGGGATCGGGACGTTCGTCAAGGCCTCGTCGGAGTCGCACCTCGAGGTCGGCGACAAGGCGAACGACGGGCTGCGCGCGGACGGCAAGGACATCCGCGCGCGCGTGGTCGGCGAGGGCGGCAACCTCGGCTTCACCCAGCGCGCCCGGATCGAGTACGCGCTCGAAGGCGGACGGATCTACACGGACGCGATCGACAACTCCGCAGGCGTGGACTGCTCCGACCATGAGGTCAACATCAAGATCCTCCTCGGCGGTGTGGTCGCGGACGGCGACATGACCGAGAAGCAGCGCAACGAGCTCCTGGCGGAGATGACCGACGACGTCGCCCGCCTCGTGCTGCGCAACAACTACCGCCAGACCCAGGCGATCAGCCTCGCGGCCGGCCAGGCCCAGTCGATGCTCGGCGTCCACGCGCGCCTCATCCAGCACCTGGAGCAAACCGGACGGCTGAGCCGCGAGCTGGGGGCGCTGCCCAGCGAGGAGGTCATCGCGGAGCGGCGCGCCGCGCGCGGCGGCCTCGTCTCGCCGGAGCTCGCGGTCATGCTCGCCTACGCCAAGATCGAGCTCTTCGACGCGCTCGTCGCATCCGACCTCCCCGAGGACGCCTACATGGCGAACGAGCTCGTCCGCTACTTCCCGCGCGTGCTCTCCGAGCGCTTCCGCGAGCGGATGGACGAGCACCGCCTGCGCCGCGAGCTGATCGCGACCTACGTGACCAACAGCCTCGTCAACCGCGCAGGGATCACGTTCGCCTTCCGGCTCGCGGAGGAGACCGGCGCCCACGCCGCCGACATAGCGCGCGCCTACACGGTCGCCCGCGAGGTCTACGACCTGCGCGCGCTCTGGACGGGGATCGAGGAGCTCGACGACTCCATCCCTGCGGCGGTGCAGCTCGCGATGCTGCTCGAAGGCCGCAAGCTGGTCGAGCGCGCCAGCCGCTGGCTCCTGCGCAGCCGCCCGCGCCCGATCGAGATCGAGGAGGAGATCGCCTACTTCGCGCCCGGCGCCGCGCTCCTCACCGAAGCCCTGCCGCGCCTGCTGCTCGGGGCCGATCGCTCGGCGGTCGAGCGCAAGACGGCCGAGTACGTCAAGGGCGGGGCCCCGAAGGAGCTGGCAGCCCGGGTCGCAGGGCTCGGGACGATGTTCTCCGCGCTCGACATCGTCGAGGCGGCCACGGCCGCCGGCGAGCCCACCGAGGAGGTTGCTGCGGTCTTCCACGGCGTGGGCGCGCGGCTCCAGCTCCAGTGGCTCCGCGACGCGATCACGGCGCTCCCGCGCGACAACCGCTGGCAGACGCTCGCGCGGGCCGCGCTCAGGGACGAGTTCTTCAGCATCCACGGCGCCCTTACCCGCGAGGCGCTGCAAGCCGCCCCGCCGGGCCTCCCGGCCGAGGCTCGGGTCGACGCCTGGCAGGCGGGCCGCGGGGCCGGAGTCGACCGCGCCCTCCAGGTCGTCAACGACATCCGCATGGGCGAGCTGGCCAGCCTCGAGACCCTCTCGGTCGCCCTGCGTGAGGTGCGCAATCTCATCCAGTCCACGGGCCGTGTCGCGCCTCCGCTCCCCGAGTTTCCTCCCGACGAGCCGCCCTCGCGGCCGCATCCGCCCGAGTCCCTGAGCCTCGGAAGATAACTCGGGGTCCCGCCGTCCGGTGGGCACTGAACCGAGTGGAGGTAAGCCCGATGGAGCCGAAGTCGCAGGAGCCTTTCAACCTTCCCGCCGGCAGCGTGCGCGCCTTCCTGACGACGCTGCTCGTGGGCATCACCGCCGCGGTCATGTTCATCCCGATCCCGAACGGCAAGGACGACGTCAAGGCGATGTTCGTCCTGCTCACGGGGATCGCCGTACGCGACTACTTCTCGTCCAGAGACCGACAGGCCGAGCGCGACCGGGCGAAGGATGCCCCCGAGGCGACCTCGGCCGGCACGGCGTAGCGGCTTGTCAGGCCACGCGCTCGAGGGCAGGCGAGGCCAGGTCGCGCTCGAGCAGGTCGAGCACGGCCTCCTCGATGGCGCCCTGCGTGGCAGGCTCGCCGAAGGTCACCTCACCAAGCTGCTCGAGCGCGCCGCCGATCGTGAGGCCGTCGCGAAACCGGTCGAAGACCCGCGGATCGATGTACGAGGCCCGGCAGACCGCTGGCGTGTTCCCGAGGTAGTGGGCGACCTCCTTGACGGCGCGCGTGATCGCGCGCGCCCGCCCCGTCTTCGATCTGTGCGCGGCACCCGAGACTGCGAGCGCCACCGCGGCGAGGACGGTCGCGTTCCAGGTGCGGAAGTCCTTCGCCGAGAAGCCGTCCTCGGTGACCTGCTTGATGTAGGCGTTGATGTCGTCGGAGGTCACGTCGACCCACCGGCGCCCTTCCTTGTACGCGAGCAGCTCTTCGCCCGAGCGGCGGCGCATGAGCGACTCGACCACCTTGAAGACGTCGCGGTCGACGACCGACTGGATCCTGCGCTTGCCGCCCTTGGACCTGTAGTCGAAGCGGATCAGGTCGCCCTCGCCCAGCGTCACGTGACGGCGGCGCATGGTCGCGAGCCCGTAGGTCTTGTTCGCCTCCGCATAGTCCTCGGTGCCGATGCGGAAGAAGCCGCGATCGAGGAGCCGCACCGCGCACGCGAGGACGCGCTCGCGCACGAGCTCCCGGCGCCGCAGATCTTTCGCCGCGGCCTCCCTGAGCCCGGGAAGCGCGCGGGCGAAGCGCTCCATCTCCTCGAATTTCTCCCGGTCGCGCCTGCGGCGCCAGTCCACGTGGTAGAGGTACTGGCGGCGCCCGGCGGCGTCGGTCCCGACGGCCTGGATGTGGCCGTTGGGCTGCGGGCAGATCCACACGTCGCTCCACGCGGGCGGAATGACGAGCGCGCGGATGCGCTCGAGGACGACGGCGTCGTTCACACGCCGTCCCGACTCGTCGAGGTATTCGAACCCGCGCCCGCGGCCGCGCCGGGCGAGCCCGGGCCCCGAGGAGTCCACTCGTCTCAGCCTTGCCACGCTGGTTTTCTTCCCCACGTGGCGCCGGCCCTGAACGTCGCAGCCCGCGAAGCGGCACCTAGACCTCCCTGGCCTAACGACCAGACAAGTGTCCGCGAGCTTGTCCACTCACGAGTCCGCAACTACCCTGGAACTCTCCAGCGGATCGGGAAGGAGCCTTTCTGTGCGTGATCGATCGTCCCTGCGTGGTCTTGTCTTTCTAGTTCTCGGCCTGCTCTTCGTGGCGGCCCCCGCCACCGCGGGAGCAGCTGTGGAGTCGTGCGCCTACAACCCCTCCACGAGGGTCGTCACCGCGACGATCACCACGGGCGGCTCGGCCACGTTGAAGGTCAACGCCTCCGGCCAGCTCCTGTTCGGCCAGGTCCCCGCGAGCTGCGGCGGCGCCACGAGCACGAACACCGACTCCGTCTCGGTCGCCGGAAGCACCGGCTCGAACGAGACCCTGACGCTGGATATGTCCGAGGCCTTCTTCGGGCCCGGCTTCTCCTCCGAGTTCAATATCCCGGAGATCGAGATGGCCACGGCGCTCGGCGACTTGACCGACACGCTCGTCATCATCGGTTCGAATGCCAACGATCTGATCGCCGCCGGGCAGAACGGCGTGGCGATCGACTCCGACGGCGACCTCGACATCACCCTCTCGCCGGGGCAGCACGTGATCGAGGTCCACGGCCTCGGCGGTGACGACCTGCTCAACATGCGCGGGCAGGGCGGCGCGGGCCTCGCCTATCTCGGCCCGGTGCGGGTCTACGGCGAGGACGGGAACGACGAGCTGATCGCCAGCCACAAGTCCGACTTCGTCTACGGCGGCGAGGGCAACGACATCATCTTCCTGCACCAGCTGAACGACTTCGCCGACGGCGGCCCCGGCAACGACTCGATTACCGGCGGCGAGGGCAATGACGACCTCGTCGGTGGGCCCGGCGCGGACACGTTCAACGCCGGCGCGGGCAACGACACGCTTCACGCGGACGACGGGGTCGCGGACACGCAGCTGCACGGCGGCGCGGACGTCGACACGGCGTATTACGACGCGGCTCTCGACCCAGCGACCATCGCGGTCGAGAACAAGTTCGCGGATCCTGGCCCGCCGCCGCCTCCGCCTCCGCCCGGCGGCGTGTGTGAGTACAACTCGACCACGAAGGCAGTCACGGGCTCCATGGCGGCCGGAACCGCGGCGACCCTGGTCGTCGTCGGCGGCGAGATCTACTTCGGCGGCGCAGCTCCGGCGGCCTGCGGAGGCGCGACTACGGCGAACACGGACACGATCACGATCACCGGCGCGGCGGGCTCCGTCGAGACGCTTGCGATCGACCAGACCGGCGGCAGGCTCGCTCCGGGCGGCACCGCCGAGTCGACCGGCATCTCCGAGATCGAGCTCGCGATCAACCTCGGGGACGCCGCCGACGTGACGGTGGTTCGCGGAAACACGGCTGCCGATACGCTCGTGGTCGGCACCAAGGGGGTCTCGCTCAACAACGACACCGACGTCGACATCACGTTCACGCCCCTCCCGAGCTCGATCGAGCTCGTGGGCGGCGGAGGCGGAGACGTCCTCTCGGGCCGCGGCGGCTTCGGCGCCGGCCAGGTGTTCCCCGGGCGCGTGACCCTGCGCGCCGGAGACGGCGGCGACTCGCTCAGCGGCGGCGACCTCGACGACGTGCTCGTCGGCGGCGCCGGCACCGACACGATCACCGGCGGGCTCGGCAACGACCAGCTCGACGGTCAGGGCGGCGCGGACAGCCTGAGCGGCAACGACGGAAATGACACGATCGTGGGCGGCGCGGGCGCCGACTCCCTCATCGGGGCGGGTGGCAACGACACGCTCGACGCCCGCGACGGTGCTGCGGACACCCAGATCAGCGGCGCGGCGGGAACCGACACTGCCCGGTACGACGCGGGGCTGGATCCCGCGCCGGTGGGCGTCGAGATTCACTTTCCCGAGTAACGAAAAGCCTCGAGGGGAGGCCCGTCGGCCTCCCCTCGAAACCCAGGCCGTCGAGACGTCCCTCGGTAGATACACCGCGTACTAGACCTTAGGACGGACCGGCGATCCGCGGCTTGCCCCGAGTCGTACCTGGGTCTACTGTCCGGTGTCTGTAGCGGCCCGAAGCATCGTGCGACCACCCAACGCACACATCCGTATGGTCGTCCTGACGGGGGCGATCTTCTTGGTCATGGCGGTTTTCCCCGCGCTGGCCGCTGCTGAGTCCTGCACTTACAACGCCGGCACGAAGGCCATCACCGCGGCCATCGACCCCGGCGGGGACGCAACGCTCGCCGTCGTGGGCGGCGCGCTCCACTTCGGCGCGACACCCACCGCGTGCGGCGCGGCGACGACGACCAACACGGATTCGATCTCCATCACGGGCGGGGCGGGCACGCTCGAGAGCCTGACCCTCGACGAGTCGGGCGGCGCGTTCGGTCCAGGCGCGGCGACCGAGACGAACTTCCCCGAGATCGAGATGGCCGTCGGCCTCGGGGACGCGGGCGACGAGCTCCTCGTCATCGGTACCTCCGGCAACGACAACATGGCGATGGGCGCGAGCGGGTTCTCGTTCAACTCGGACGGCGACGTCGACGTCACGTTCAGCCCGCTCCCGGGGCACGTCGAGGTTCGCGGCGGAGGCGGCGTCAACTTCCTCACCGGCCGCGGCGGGTGGGGCGCCGGCCTCGCGTACGTGGGGAACATCACCCTCGTCGGCGGTGATCTCGGCGACGAGCTCAACGGGGGCAACGGCCACGACGAGCTCATCGGCGGCGCCGGGAACGACGTGTTGAACGGCAACGCCGGCGACGACCGTCTCGAGGGCAACGGCGCCAACGACAAGCTGAGCGGCGGCGAGGGCAAGGACTTCATGGTCGGCGGCCCCGGTGCGGACACGTTCACCGGCGGCTTCGGCAACGACCTGCTCGTGGCGCACGACGGCCAGGCGGACACCTCGATCAACGGCGGAGGCGACACGGACATCGCCTACTACGACCCGGGCCTCGACCCGACGCCGAGCGCCACCGAGACCGCCATCCCAGCGGCGCCGACCGAGAGCTGCTCCTATGACGCCGGCACGCATGCCGTGACGGCTCGGATCGCGCTCGGCTCGGAGGCGACGCTCAAGGTGGCGGCGAACGGCGAGCTGCGCTTCGGGTTCGTACCCACCGCCTGCGGCGCAGCCACGACGACGAACACCGACTCGATCCAGGTCCTCGGCGCGCCGGGCGCGCCCGAGAGCTTCACGCTGGACATGTCCGAAGGCTTCCTCGGCCCCGGCTTCACTTCGGAGTTCAACCTGCCGGAGATCGAGATGACGATGAGCCTCGGCGACTCCACCGACGGGATGACCGTCATCGGAACGCCTGGGAACGACCTGTTCGCCACCGGCCAGAACGGCATGGCGCTCAACTCGGACGGCGACGTCGACGTGACGTGGACGCCGAACCCGGGTGTCTTCCCGATCGAGCTCCAGGGTCGCGACGGCGACGACTTCATCAACGGCCGCGGGCAGGGCGGCGCCGGTCTCGCGTACCTCGGGCCGCTCGTGATCACGGGCGGGCTGGGGAACGACGAGCTCGTCGGCAGCCACTCTTCGGACGAGATCTACGGCGGCGAGGGCAACGACGTCATCTTCGCCCACCAGCTGAACGACTTGGTCGACGGCGGGCCGGGCGACGACGCCATCACGTCCGGCGAGGGCAACGACCACCTCATCGGCGGCCCCGGAGCCGACAACCTGAACGCCGGCTTCGGCGACGACTTCCTCGACGCGGACGACGGCGAGCCGGACACGCAGATCCACGGCGGCCCCGACTCGGACACGGCCTGGTACGACGGCGGCGGAGTCGATCCGGCCACGATCGCCGTCGAGAACGCGATTGCAGACCCGGGACAGGAACCGCCGCCCCCACCGCCTCCTCCACCGGCCGGGGCGTGCGAGTACCGCGCAGCCACCCAGGCAGTCGTCGCCAGCATGCCGACGAGCGGGACGGCCACCCTGGCTGTTGTCGGCGGCGAGATCCGCTTCGGCGGGACGCCGGTTGCCTGCGGCATCGCGACGACGACGAACACCGACTCCGTCGAGATCCTCGGTGTGACCGGCGCGGCCGAGCACCTGACCCTCGATCAATCCGCGGGCCTCCTCGCCCCGGGCGCGACAGGTGAGTCCAACTCACCGGAGATCGAAGTCTCGGCCAAGCTCGGCGACGCTTCGGACGAGCTGATCGTCGCCGGTACGGCCGCCAACGACACGTTCGCAGCCGGCCTGAGCGGCGTCTCTCTGAACTCGGACGGCGACGTCGACGTGACCTTCGACACGCTGCCCGGCCAGATCGACTTGCTCGGCGGCGGCGGCGTCAACTTCCTCACGGGCCGCGGCGGCTTCGGTGCCGGGCTCGCCTATGCAGGAGTCCTGACGCTGATCGGCGGCGACCTCGGCGACGAGCTCAACGGCGGCAACGGGAACGACGTCATCGTCGGCGGCGCCGGCAACGACGTCATCAACGGAAACGCGGGCAACGACCAGATCACTGGCGGGGCAGGCAACGACTCGGTCGCCGGCGGCGACGGGAACGACGCGATCGTTGGTGGGCCTGGCGTCGACACCCTCAATGGTGGGTTCGACAACGACGTCCTCGAGGCCGACGACGACGAAGCTGATGCGCAGATCCACGGCGGCCCGGGCACCGACACGGCCTACGTCGATGCCGGCGTCGACCCGGCGACGATCGCCGTCGAGACCGTCATCCCCCGGTAACCCGCGGCCCGTCGGGCCGATCAGCCACACTTTCGGCGATGCACGCGATCGTGACGCTCGAGGACGAGCCGCGCTTCCGGCCCTTCCCGTTCGGCCTTCCCGTCGAGGCGCCGCTTCTGCGGGCGGTCGACGACGCGGCGCTCGTCCTCTCACGGACGAAGGGACGCTTCGACGGCCCCATCGCCTTCTGCCACGGAGTCTCGCGCGACGGCGCCGTCCTACGCCGCCATGGCCGCTACGCCGAAGCCATGGTCGTCTTCGCGGAGCCGTCGCTCGGCTACCGGCTGGGCTTCGCCCTGGGGGTGCAGCTGTTCGTCCAGCGTGCCGAGGGGGCGATCCTCTTCCAGCAGCGCGGGCCGTCGATCGGCCGCGACCCGCTGTTGTGGACGGCGTCGGCGTCGGGCGGGCTCAACCCGACCGAGGAGCCGCGCGACGCCGTGCTCGCCGATGCGGCGGAGGAGATCGGGCTCTCCGAGGCCGACCTCCCGGGCTTCCAGCCGATCGGGATCGTCGTCAGCGACGACACCGGGTCGGCGCTCATCGTCTATCACGCGACCCTGCGTGAAGGCGCCGAGCCCGAGCCGAGCGCCACGAAGGTGACGCAGATCCACTGGGCCGACTCGCCGACCAGCCTGGGTGCCCAGGTCTCGGCCGACACGATCGCCTGCTGGGACGCGCTCGAGCTGTGGCGCGAGCGCGAAACCGCGCCGGCCTGAGCCGCTAGGAATTGGGGGGCGGCCCTTCGCCCCCGGTGACCTTCTCCCACCAGTCGTCCTCGCGGCGCTTCAGCTCCGTCTGGACCTGGGCGACGTACTCGGCCAGCTCGTTCTCCTTCTGGCCCAGCCGCTCCTGGAGGTCGGCCAGCTCGAGCTCTCGGCGCTCGAGCTTGTCCTCGCGGATCTCGAGGTCGGCCTCGACGCGCGCTTCCTTGGCGTCGAGCTCGTTCTCGCGGCCGTCGAGGTCGAGGAGCCGGTCGCGGAGGGAGCCCTCGGTCTCGGAGAGGCGCTTCTCGCGCCGGTCGAGCCGCTTGCGCTGGGACTCGACGACGTCCTCGGTGTTGGAGATCTCGGCCTCGCGCTCGGCGATCTCGCGCTCGCGTTCCTTCAGCCGCTCCTGGAGAGCCTCGACGTCCGCGATCTTCGACGTCTCCGACTCGACGCGGGCGAGGTGCGCCTCGCGGAGGTGGAGCTCGGCCTCGCGGGCGACCATCTCGGCCTCTCGCCGCTCCATCTCGGCCATCAGGGCAGCAGTGTCCTGGGAGGAGCGGTCGCGGCCCGAGTACTCGCGCTCCATGCGCTCGGCGTCGAGGCGGAGGCGGTCGTGCTTCGCCCGCATGTCGGCCTCGCGCTCCTCGAGCCCTTCCTCCTTCGCCTGCACCCGCGAATACTCCTTCGCCAGCTCACGCTCGCGGGCAGCGAGAGTCCCCTCGCGCTTGGAGAAGCTCTTCTCCTGCTCGCGCAGGCCACCCTCGCGCTCGGCCAGCGCCCGGTCGCGCGCTTCCTGGCGGGCCTTCATCTCCGCCTCGCGACTCGCGACAGTCTGCTCACGGCGGACGAGCTTCGTCTCCTGCGAGTTCAGCGACTGCGCCTGCTTCGCCAGGTCGGAGGCGAGCTTCTCGCGCTGGCGGTCGGCTTCCTTCAGCTCCTTGAGCTTGGACTCGACCTGGTCGGAGCGCTCGCTCGTGAGCGCCTCCGAGGCCGTGACCTGCGTCTCCAGCTCGGAGAGACGCTCGCGCTCCTCGCGGAAGTTCTGCAGCTGCTCGTGGAGGCGCGCCTCGCGGAGCTCGATCTCCTGCTCGGCGGACGCGAGCCTAGCCGCGCGGACATCGAGCTCGGCAGAGCGGGCGGCGTAGTCGTTGTCGGTGGCCGCCTGCTCGTCGGAGCGCGCCGAGAACGACGCGGAGAGCTCGGCGCGCAGCCCGCGCTCGCGGTCGAGCGACTCGGCTAGCTCGACACGAAGTGCGTCTGCCTCGCTGGAGGCGGCGCCGTTCACGTGGGGCTCCCCGACGATCTCGACGGCGACCTCTGCTTCCTTGGCGACGGCGCCGTTCGGCGCGGCCGGCTCGCGCCGCTTCTCGAGCTTTCCGCGCAGGCCTGTGCCGAAGCCGGTCTCGGCCTCGTTCTGTGGGGTCTCCTGCGTCGTCTCCTCGCTCACGGCCATGCTCTGATCCGCCGGCCCGACGGCTAGAACAGCTCCGAGAGGTTGAGGAAGGCCGGCCCGAGAATCACGATGAACATGGCCGGGAAGATGAACAGCACGGTCGGGAAGAGCATCTTGATCGGGGCCTTCATGGCCCGCTCCTCGGCGGCCAACTGGCGCCGGGCACGCGTGTCGGCGGCCTGGACCTTGAGGATCCGGCCCAGCGAGATGCCGATCTGGTCGGCCTGGATGATCGCCCGCACGAAGGCCGAGAACTCGGTCGTGTTGACGCGCTTCATCATCTTGGTCAGCGCGTTCGAGCGGCTCTCGCCGATGCGCATCTCACCGAGCGCGAGCGCGAACTCGTCAGCGAGGGGCCCCTCCATGTGCTCGGTCAGCTTCGAGATGGCGCCGTCGAAGCCCATCCCGGCCTCGACCGAAACGGCCAGGAGGTCGAGCGCATCGGGCAGCTCGGACCGCAAGATCTCCTTGCGGGTGCGCATCCTGAAGGTGAGGATGACGTCGGGAACCATGAAGCCGACCACGGCCATGGCCAGGCCGAGGACGATGCCGCGGGACGACTGGCCGGAGGCCTGGGCGAAGACCTGGCCGCCGATGAACCCGACGAAACCGACGATCGCCTTCGAGGCGAGGTAAGTCGTGGGCGAGACCCTCCGGTTGAGGCCGGCGTTGAGGAGCTTCGTCGAGACGGTCTCGATGCTCGCCCGCGGAGTGATCCGCAGGACGGCGCGGGCGAGGCCCGTCTTCATGGGCGTGAGCGCGCGGTCCCTGAACGTCCCGTCGTCGAGCAGCCTGCCGACCACGATCCGGTTCTTGCCGTAGGTCGCGGCACGGCGGATGGAGCCCACGCGCTCGCGCGCGGACAGGGTGGCGAGATCCATGACGAGGTAGACGGCGAGGCCTACCGACGCACCTGCGAGAAGAAGGAGAAAAGTCATGTCAGTACCTGAAGTTGACGATTTTGCGGAGGAGGAGCGCCCCGAAGCCGATCATCCCGAGGCCGACGAAGATCAGCGTCCTGCCGGTGCTCGTATGCCAGAGGGGGGCCATGTACGTGGGGTTGACGACGGTGAGCATCCCGGCGACGAAGACGGGCAGCGCGACGAGGACGTAGGCGGACGCCCGCCCCATCGCCGTAAGCCCCTTGATCTTCTTCGCGAACTGCTGCCGGTTGCGGACGGTGTCGGCGACCATGTCGAAGAGCCCCGCGAGGCTGCCTCCGACCTGACGCTGGATCGTCACCGCGGTGATGACGAACTCGAAGTTCTTCGAGCCGACCCGGTGGGCCATCTCGGCCAGAGCCTCGTCCATCGGGCGGCCGAGCCGCGTTTCGGTGAGCACCCGGTTCAGCTCCTTCGAGGCCGGCGGCTGATCCTCGTCGACCACGCTCTGGAGCGACTGCCGGAAGCTGTGGCCGGCCTTGAGGCCCGCCGCCATCGTGACGAGTAGGTCGGGGAGCTGATTCTCGAAGGCCTTGACGCGCTGCTTCGCCTTGATCGAGACGACGAAGTACGGGAGTGCGGTGCCTCCGAGGAGGCCGACCGCGATCATCCACACCGACTGCGTGAAGCCGGCGGCGACAAGCCCAGCCACGAAGCCGGCGGCGAGCATGACGTAGACGAGCTCCACGGTGCGCAACGGGATGTCGGCCCGCTCGATCGTCAGCTGGAGCCGGAGCCAGGGCTTGAAGTTGCCGAGGGCGTTCTCGGTCGCGCGGAAGAGGCCGGCGGCGATCTTCAGCCGCTCGCGCCCGGTCCGCTTCTCGGCCCGCCTCCGTGTGTCGAGATGCGGCTCGAGCCGACCCTTGAGCCAGGCGCCGCGGGGCGACGCGAAGGCAAAGGCAAAGGCGCCGAGGACCAGCACGCCGACCAGGGCGGCGAAGGACGCCTGTCCCCAGAACGTGCCGAAGAACTGCTCCGGCAGGCGACCCTCGACTTGCGGCTTGCGCGTCGCGACGGCGTCGCCGGGAGCGAGGAGCTGGAGCTGGGCGGACTCGCCGCCGGCCTCGGCCGCGACCGTGACCTTCTCGCTCGGAAGCGCCGTCGTCACGTACTCGAGGCGCCAGGTGCGCGAGAGCTCCTCGGCGATCGAGTTGTAGACCTCTGCGAGCACGTCGGTCGAAGCGGCGCCGTAGTACTGCCCGCCGGTGTCCTCGGCGAGCTGCTGGAGGGGGACGGGGTTGAACTGCTTGCTCTCGATCCCGACGACGTAGATCGACACGCCGGCGTCCTGCGCGGCGGCGATGGTCTCGTCGAGCGTCGCGTTGCTGCGCGTCTCGTTCCCGTCGGTGACGACGATGATGACGCGCCCGAGGAAGTCCTCGGACGAGAGCGAGTTGGCGGAGAGGACGAGCGCGTCGTACAAGGTCGTCCCCTGGACCGGGTCGATCGAGATGGAGCGAAGCGCCGAGTCGGCGTCGATCGTCGCGGTCTGGAAGCCGGTCAGGAAGAGCGGCTCCGTGGCGAAGGTCGCCACCGCGATCCGATCCTCGGACGGCTTGGCGGCGACGAAGGCCCGCGCCGCCGCAACGGCGTCGTCGAGCGGCTGCCCGTCCATGGACTGGGAGCTGTCGACGGCGAGGACGATGCTCTTGCCCCGGCCGAGGTTCGTGGCGACGAGGCCGGTCACCTCCTCGCCGTTCTCCGTCAGCTTCGGCGCCGTGACCGACGGCTCGTCGGTGACGAAGATCGCCCGGACGACCGGATAGTCGCTCGCGTCCGCCTCGATTGTCGCCGCAACGGCGGCGGTGGGCAGGACGAGGAGGGCGAGCGCGACGGCCAGAGCCGAATAGCGCCCGCGCATCACTGGAACCCGCCGAAGCTTGCCGTCTGGAAGCTCGGTCGCGCGTCGTCCGTGTCCTGCTGGAAGAAGCTCGCGGGAAGGACGACGCCGTTCGCGGCCATCTTCTCGAGGAAGTGCGGCTTGAGCCCGGTGCAGCGAAGCGGGGTGAGGAGCCGCGTCGCCCCGGGGGCGACGGAGTCCTCGTCCGGCGGCTTCGCCATGAAGACGTCCTGGAGCGTGATCACGTCCGACTCCATCCGCAGCACCTCGGTGATGTGGGAGAGCCGGCGCGAGCCGTCCACGAGGCGCGTGATCTGAACGAGCAGGTCGAAGGCGCTCGAGATCTGCTCCCGGATGGCGCGGTGGGGAAGCTCGACGCCCGCGGTCAGCACAAGCGTCTCGAGACGCGAGAGCGCGTCCCGGGGGGAGTTCGCATGAATCGTGGTCAGCGAGCCCTCGTGGCCCGTGTTCATGGCCTGGAGCATGTCCAGCGTCTCCGCACCGCGGACCTCGCCGACGATGATCCGGTCGGGGCGCATGCGCAGGGCGTTGCGGACGAGCTCGCGGATCTTGACCTCGCCCTGGCCCTCGATGTTGGCCGGCCGGGACTCGAGCGTGATCACGTGATCCTGCTGAAGCTGGAGCTCGGCCGCGTCCTCGATGGTGACGATGCGCTCGTCACCGGGGACGAAGGCCGAGAGGGCGTTGAGCGTCGTCGTCTTACCGGTACCGGTACCGCCGGAGATGAGGACGTTCAGCTTGCCCTGGACGCAGGCGGCCAGGAAATGCGCCGCCTTGGCCGACACCGACCCGAAGTTGATCAGGTCGTCCATCGTGTACGGGTCGCGCGAGAACTTTCGGATGGTGAGCACCGGCCCGCGCAGCGAGAGGGGCGGGATGATGGCGTTCACGCGGCTGCCGTCGGGCAGGCGGGCGTCCACCATCGGAGACGACTCGTCCACGCGCCGGCCGACCTGGGAGACGATCTTGTCGATGATGCGGAGCAGGTGCGCGTCGTCGACGAAGGTCGACGTGGACAGCTCCAGCTTGCCCGCGCGCTCGACGTAGATCCTGTCCGGTCCATTGATCATCACCTCGGTCACGGTCTCGTCGCGGAGCAGCGGCTCCAGCGGCCCGTAGCCGAGAATGTCGTCGGTGATCTCGCGCACGATCTGGCGCCGCTCGTCGCGGGTCAGCGGCGTCTGGTCGAGCGCGAGCTGCTCGGTGACCGCACGGAGCACGCGCTCGGAGAGGTCCTCGTTCGTCCGGGCGCTGAACAGCTCCGGGCCCAGCTTGGCGATGCAGGCGTGGTGGACGCGGGTCTTCAGCTCGGCGTACGGATCTGCGACGCGGTGTTCGGGCTGCGTTTCGCGCGTGGCGTTGTCGGCCCGTGCGATCACCGCCTCCTGTCCGCCGCCGTTCGTGCTCCTGAGGCGATCGTGGAGACCCATGGTTAGCCCTTCCTGAAGAGTCCGCGCTTCTGGCCCTTGGCCACCTCTACGGGCTGGAGGCCCTTGGCCATATCGCGAATAGCCTTGGAGAAGTCCGCGCCGGGCTCCGCGAGCACGGCCGGGTTTCCGCGGTTGACCGCAATCGGGACGGCCCTGTCGCTGGGGACCTCGAAGCGAACCTTGGTGTCGAGGGCGCCCTCGACCTCGCCGCGCTTCATGCCCACCTTGGAGTTCGCCCGGTTGAGGACGAGGCGGATGCGGTTCTGCGGGAAGGCGAGGAGCTCCAGCGTCTGGAGAGCGAGCCTGACGTTCTTGAGCGTCGGGACGTCGAGCCCGCAAACGAGCAGTAGCTCGTCGGTGCGGTCGAGCGTCGCCAGCATCGGCCCGTGGAAGAACGGCGACGTGTCGACGACGATGATGTCGTACGACTCGCGCGCCACCTCGAGGAGCCGAGAGAGCTTGGTCTCGGTGACGAGCTCAGCGTCCTCCGGGCGCACGGGCGCCGGGAGGATGTCGAGCCCGGAGGCATGCCTGGTCGTGTAGCCGGCGAGCTTCTCGGAATCCAGCTCGCCCGGCGCGACGACCAGGTCGTAGATGGTCTTCTCGGGCTCGAGCCCGAGCATGATCGCCGCGTCCCCGAACTGGAGGTCCAGGTCGAGGAGCAGTGTGCGTTTGCCCTCGAACTTCGCGAAGGCGGCGGCGAGGTTCGTCGACGTGACGGTCTTGCCCGTCCCGCCTTTCGGCGAGAAGACGGTGACGATCCGGCCACGGCGGGTCGGAGCACTGACCGGGGTCTTCGCCCCGTTCTTGCTCGCCTTGCGGATGGCGAAGACGATGTTCTCCGTCATCTGCGGGAGGAGCAGGACGTCCGACACGTCGGCTTCCAGCGCCTCCTCGAGGAGGACAGAGGCCTCACCGGAGGCGAGCAGGATGATCGGCGCCCGCGTGTGCTCACGCAGCGAGGCGATCTCGTCGCGGGGCAACGTGGAGCTCCGCGTGCCGTGCAGCACGGCCTCGAGATGGCCGCCGGTCAGCGTGCTGGCCGACTCCGCGACGGCGACGCTGGTCCCGACGAGCTCGATCTCGGCGTGACGCTCGAGCGCCTCACGCAGCTGGTCGAGGCCGTCGCACGAGCCGGTCACGAAGATCCGGGCCTTCTCGCGGACGGGTGCGGAGGAGGTGTCGAGGACGCTCATTATTCGCTCCTCCCGGGGATCAGCTGGGCGAGCTGCTGGCCCTTGAGGCCGTCAGTGAGGACGGTCGCGACGGTCTCGACGCTCTCAGGGCTGTCGGAGGCGTCCAGCGGCGGCCGGAGCTGGAGCGTCCAGCTTCCGCCGTTATCACGCGTCACGAAGGCGAGCTTCTGCGCCTGCGCATCGGTCACCGCGAGGATGACCGAGTTGCCGCCGCCCTGCGCACTTTCGGTGACCTTGGCTGTCGTGCCGGTCTTCTCGGGCGCCCGCAGGACGAGAATGTCCCTGAGGACGATCCGCGTCGCGACGAGCTCCTCGTTGGCGGTTCCCTCGGGAACGCCGTTGAAGTTGAGCAGCTTGTAGTTGATCGTCGCGACGACGTCGACGTGGTCGCCGGCCTGGAGGGTGTTGACGAGCAGCTGGTGCTCGCTACCGGGGACCTGCACCGCGCGAAGGTTGCCCTTCAGCTGCGAGCGGATGCCCTTCTCGGCCTCCGACTTGAAACGGAGCTGGCTGACCTGCTCGCCCTTGAAGACCTCGTCCGAGACGATCTTCTCGCTCACGTCGGCGGGCTCGAGCAGCGCACCGGGTGCGACCTGCTCGCGCTCGATCTCGGACTGGACGATGAAGCCGCCGGCCTCGAGGTCGGCGCCGGAGGTTCCGGCGGGGATGTCCTTCGCCGCAACCCAGACCGGGACGAGCTCCTGGTTCTCCTGGAGGCGGCCCCGCTCTTGAGAAACGTAGTAGAAAACGAGGAGCACCGCGACGGCGGCGAGCGCGATCGCGAGCCCGAGGTTGCGGAGTCGATACGTCATTGCACCACGTCTTTCTGGTCTCGAATTACGTGCCTTATCGGCGGTCTCGGCCCATGAGATGAGCGCCGTTTCCTGCAGCCGCACGGAGCGCGCGGCGGTGGGTCATTCCACGCGCTCCGTCGTCGTCGCGCTGAAGTTCCCTGACTTCACGATGATCCCGAGGAGATTGATCGAGTACGGGTACGTCGCCGTGACGGTGATGTCGTCTCCGCGCAGGAACGTCGAGCTAACGGAGACGGAAAGCTTGGACTGATCGAGGTTGACCGACGCGTTGCGCACGCGGTTCACGACGAGCGCCGTAGGGTTCGGCAGGTCGCGCGCGACCGCGCCCTGGCGGCCGCCTGTGCGCACGGCATCCGTCAGCGTCACGTACTGGTGGAAGACGATCCCAAACTGAATGACCCCGAACAGGAGCAGCGCCAGAAGCGGCAGGACGAGTGCAAACTCGGTGACCGTCTGACCCTGTTCTCTGCGGGCGGCGATCCTGTGCGGCGAAAGATTTGTCTGCATGAGGGTGAAACCGTGCTGCTTTCGGAGTAGGTAGGCGGGTCCTTTTTCTGCGGGGGCGCGGAAGAAGGACCCGCCTGAGCTTCGAGCGGCTTAGAGGACGTCGGTGACTGCGTCGAGCGCAGCCGAGATGGCGCCCGAGAGGAAGCCGAGGGCGACGACGATCCCCAGCGTGATAACGGCAAGCACCACGCCGTACTCCGCCATGGTCTGACCGTCCTCGCGCCTGATGAGGGACTTGAACATTCTCGATTCACCTCCCTTCCCTACTCCGGGCACCCACGCCAGCGCGCTGAACGTCCGACGAACCGATCGCCAAGGTGAAACTGACACGCGCGGTGAGAGCCGGTTCGTCGGGCGGGCGATAAGCGTGGTCACGTTGATGAAACCTCCCAGAGCTAAGAGCTCCTCGGCGTGACCGCTCCGCCGTTTGGCTCCAACTGCCCGCACCATCGGGTAATCGCGGCGGCGCGAGAATCCCCCGGCTGGGTGGTTCGCAGCCATTGCACCCTTTCGGGGGAAGATCGCCCTGAGGCCTCGCCCCGATAGTCCGAGCAGGTTCCGTTGAGCGGCAGCGGATCACGAATCACGTTCCGCGCCGAAGTGGCGGCCTCGGCGCCCGACAACAGACGGGAGCACCAGGCACATGCCACAGAAGAAGACACCGCGGCGCCTCATGACGCCGCTTCTGCTCTTCACGCTCGCCGGTTGGGCGCTCTGGGCGCTCGGGCGCAACACGCCCGCCCAGGACAGCCGGGGAGACGATGCGGCCGAGTCCCTTCACGAGTCGAAGACAGGTTCCACGCCCGCGCGGGGACGCGCGACGTGGAGCAAGCGCCGCCTCGCGACGAGCCTCGCCTTCGCCACCCTGTTCTTCGGCGGCGCCGCATTCTCGGCAGGTGCCGGCGACGTCGTCGCGGAAGCCCTCGAGGGCGAGACGACCACCGCGGTGACATCTACCGAAGAGGCCCCGGCCGAGGAGGCTCCCGCAGAGGAGGCTCCGGCCGAGGAGGCTCCGGCGGAAGACCCGCCGGCCGAGGAGACTCCCGCAGAGGAGACCCCGGCCGAGGAGACCCCGTCCGACCCCGGCACCCCGGCCGAGCCGGGCGAGGACAATCCGGCCGATCCCGGCGACGGCGGTGAGTCTCCCGCCGAGCCCGGTGAGGGCGGCTCCGAGCCCGCTCCTGGCACACCGCCTCCGCCGCTCGATACGCCGGACGACCCGGACGAGAGCGAGCCCGCCCCGGCTCCCGCGCCCGGCGTCGGTGAGGGCGCACAGCCGCTCCCTCCCCGCGACCTGCCGGTCATCGACCGCTCGACGCGGAGCCCCGCCCACCTCGATCCCGAGGCGAGCGCGGACGGCTTCTTCGCCACCATCTGGCTGCACCGCCCGCTTCCCGACCCGACGCCCCCCGCCAAGCGGTTGACGCCGCGCTTCGCCCGCATGCTCGCGCGTGAGGCCAGGAACGCACGCGTCGACTGGGCGCTGGTGCTCGGAGTCCTGCGGGCCCGCGGGTTCGACGGCGGCTCGCTCGCCACCACGACGGTTCGCAGCACGGCCCGGCAGCTCGTGGCGATCGGCGCCCGCCGGCATCCACGCGCAGCACTCGACCGCTACGGCGACGACTTCGCAAACGAGGCCTTCTCGCTCCGGAACTACAACCGGGCGGTCGGCCTTCGCGCTCTCGTCACCGGCTTCGAGGCGGCCAAGCCCTCGCTCCAGAAGCGCGTCCTCGCCGACAAGCGCCTGGACATCTACCAGGGTGGACGCCTCGACATCGCCCTCGGCCGCACGGACATCCGCGTGCTCGTGCTCCTGCGCTACCTTGCGGAGTCGCACGGCCAGGTGACCGTTTCGAGCCTGACCAGCGGCCATGGGTTCTTCTCCAGGCCCGGCGTCGTGTCGGCCCACAGCTACGGGCTGGCCGTCGACGTCGCGGGACTGGCGAAGAGGTCGATCTACGGGAACCAGGAGCCCGGCGGGCTCACCGAGCGGGCCGTCACCAACGTCCTGCGCCTGCCCTCCGAGCTGCAGCCGAAGCAGGTCATCTCCCTGCTCGGCCTAGGCGGCCCGTCCTTCCCAATGGCCAACCATGACGACCACATCCACGTGGGGTACTAGACCGGCTTGACCGTCACCCTGGAGCGTCAGGACGGCAGCCCGGTGTGTGAGCGGTGTCTCCTCGCGGAGACACCGCTCTCCCGCCTCCGAGGACTCCTCGGGCGTGCGGGGCTCGAGCAGGGCGAAGGGATTCTCCTTCGCCCTGCTTCTTCTATTCACATGTGGTTCATGCGCTTCGCGATCGACGCCGTGTTCCTCGACCGGGAGGGCAACGTCCTCCGCGTGGTCGAGCGGCTTCGGCCCTGGCGCATGGCGGGCTGCCTCGGCGCCAAGGCCGTGATCGAGCTGGCTGCCGGGGAGTGCGAGCGCGTGCAGCTGGCGGCCGGCGACCGCGTGGTCGTCAGGCAGGCACGAGCACCCGTAGCGCACGCGGCCTGAGCTCGAGCTCGACCGGCGGAGAGAGGATCACCGGCTCGCCGTCGACCGCGGCGTGCACCCGCGCGTGGCTCGAGGCGATCTCCAACCGCTCGCACGTCCATTCGACCAGCCCTTCAGCCTCGTCTGGACGTCCGCGGGCGGCCTTGCCTAGCAGGGCCACGAGCGCTCTCCGCCCGACAGGCTCGAGCACGTACACGTGGAGAAGCCCCTCGTCGAGGCGCTCCCGCTCGCCGAGCTCAGCGAGCGAGTCGCCGCCGTAGTCGTTGTTCGCCACGAGCACGATCAACGCCCGGCGCTCCTCGCGGCGCCCGTCGACGTCGAACGAGAGCGCGAGCGGCTGCCGCGAGCGGCCGAACGCGGCCGGCACCATGCGAACGAACGCCACCAGCCGGTTCCGCGTTTTGCGGCTCGGGTCGTGCACGAAGCTCGCGTAGATGCCGAGCGAGACGTTGTTGAGGAAGACGCGGTCGTCCACGACGCCGACGTCCACGTGGCGCTCGCGCCCCTCGAACGCTGCGAGGGCGGCGAGGGGATCATCAGGGTCGAGCCCGAGGTCGCGCGCGAAGTGGTTCCGCGTCCCGAATGGCACGACGACCAGCGGCACGTCCCGGTCGACTGCCACGGCCGCCACCGCGCCCAGCGAGCCGTCGCCTCCGGCGATGCCGAGCGCCGGCGCTCCACTATCGGCCGCGGCGCGTGCCGCCTCGGCGGCGTCCTCGCCCGGGGCAAGCTCGCGAGCCTCGAGCCCGAGCCGGTCGGCCGCCACGACGAGGTCTGCGGCCGACGGCGATCCCGAGCCTGACCTCGGGTTGACGAGAAGGAGCGCCCGCGTCGGGACTAGACCGCGCCCTCGATGGCGTGGAGCGTCCAGGCCGGGCCGATGCGGACGAGGTGCCCGTCCGGGTCGGCGAGATCGTAGACCTCGGTGCCGAAGCGCGTCTGGGTGATCCGGCCGCCCTCGATGCCCTGGCGCTCGAGGCGGTCGATTTCGATCTGGATTTCCTCTGCGGCGAGCTCGAGGCGGGAGCTGCCGCCGATCTCGCGCCCGCGCTCGGGATCCCATGTGAGCACGAGGAAGGTCTGGCCCTCGAGCACGAAGAAGGCGCTATGGGCGTTCTCGCCCTCGTCGTAGGCCGCAGCGGGGCCGCGCCCGAGGAGGCGTGTGTACCAGTCGATCGAGCGGTCGAGGTCGGTGACGTAAAGGTGGATCGCCGTGACCAGGCTCACTTCGCGGGCTTCGCTTTCCCGCGAGCCGCCCCCAGCTCGGCAGCGTGACGCTTGTCGCGCTCTTTCTTCTTCCGCGTGCGGTCGTTCCGCCAGCGTTTGATCGGCCTCGAGCCTCGTCCCATAGGGCTGGGACTCTATACATTCCCTGCCGTGCCGCTCCAACCAGGCCGCACCGTCGACGAGCTCCGGGAGCTCCGGGAGCTGACGGGGGACGAGAACGGGGCGCAACGCGTGGCCTGGACGGAGACCTGGGTGGCCGCCAAGGACTGGCTGTCCGGCAAGCTCGCATCCGCAGGAGTCGAGGAGGAGATCGACCCGGCCGGCAACCAGTGGTTCACGCTGCGCGGCGACTCGGAGCGGACGCTCGTCATCGGCGGCCACATCGACTCCGTGCCGAACGGCGGCTGGCTCGACGGGGCGCTCAACGTCGTCGCCGGGCTCGAGGTGCTGCGCAGTATCGCCGAGGAAGGCACCCCGCCGGTCACGGTCAGGCTGGTCAGCTGGGCCGACGAGGAAGGAGCGCGCTTCGGGCGCTCGCTCTTCGGCTCGAGCGCCGCCTCGGGGACGATGGACGACCAGGCGGAGCTGCGCGAGCGGACCGACGCAGACGGGATCCGCTGGGAGGACGCGCTGCGGGAGCACGGCGTCGACCTCGACCGCGCCCTCGACGCCCATTCGCAGCTTCAGAACGCGGCCGCCTACCTCGAGCTCCACATCGAGCAGGGCCCGGTGCTCGAGTCGATGGACCTTCCGCTCGGCGTCGTGCTCGGGACCTTCGGCGTCGAGCGCCACCAGATCACCTTCCGCGGCCAGGCGGCCCACGCGGGCTCGACTCCGATGGACAAGCGCCGCGACGCGCTCGCCGCGGCCGCCAAGCTCGCGCTCGAGATCCGCGGCATCGCCGCGCGGACGG
>DAITAN010000103.1:0-7640 GCA_036824235.1 Gaiellaceae bacterium
CCGCCATGGCCGCGCGCTTCGCCCACGACTGGGACGGCGCGGCCGGCGCCGTCGCCCAGGCCGAGACGCTCCGGCACCGTGCCGCTCCGCTCGCCGCCGAGGACGCGGTCGCCTACGAGAACGTGCTCACGGCGATGCGCATGCCCGAGGAGCTCGAGCCCGAGGTTCGCAACACGCTGATCGGCGAGACGCTCACGCGCGCGGCGCACGTCCCGCTCGAGATCGCGAGGTGCGCGGCCGACGTCGCCGACCTCGCGGCAGAAATCGCCGTGAGCGGTAACCCGAACCTGCGCGGGGACGCGGCCGCTGCGGCCACCTTCGCCGCCTCCGCGGCGCGCGCCGCCGCGAACCTCGTGGAGATCAATCTCGCGACGCTCGAGGGCGACCACTCAATTGCGCAGGCGCGCGAAGCCGTGGTCAACGCCGAGCGGGCCATGGCCCGAGCGCTCGGCGCCGGTGAGCCGAGCTAGCGCTTCTTCTCGCCGACCAGGAGCTTGCGCAGCTCGTCCTCGCCGCCCGGCTCGAGGATGGCGAGCACCTGGTCGCCCGCCCGCAGCTCCGTCGAGCCGACGGCGATCTCGGCCTTCCCGTCGCGCATCACGGAGATGAGCCGGGCGGTCTCGGGAAGCCGGAGCTGCTCGACGCGTTTGCCCGCCGCGGCGGCCGCGTCACCGACCTCGACCTCGACGATCTCGAGGTTCTCCCGCCTGAGCTGGACGAGCTGGACGAGCTCGTGCGCGGGCATCTCGTGCTGGACGAGCGCCATCACCATCTTGGTCGCCGACACTGTCGGCGCGATGCCCAGCAGGTCGAAGTGGGCTTGGTTCCTGGGGTCGTTCACCCGCGCGACGACCTTGGCGACGCCGTAGAGCTCGCGGGCGAGCTGGCAGATGATGAGGTTGTCCTCGTCGTCTCCGGTGACCGCGACGACGATGTCGGCCGGGCGCTTGATTCCCGCGTTCTCGAGCACGAAGAGCTCGGTGCCGTCGCCGTGCTGTGCGCGGTGGCCGAACTCCTCGTCGAGGACGAGGTGACGCTCGCGCCGTTGCTCGACGATCACGGCCTCGTGCCCGAGGTCGAGGAGCTTACGGGTCACGCTCGACCCGACCTGGCCCCCGCCGACCACGACGACGAAGCTCACGGCTCCGAGCCGTCCAGCGCGAGCGCCGCGAGGGCGTCGATCGCGCTCGTCGTCGGCGAGACCACGTCGAAGCCCCGGTCGGCGTAGAAGGCCGCCCGCGCCGGATCCTGCACGCGCACGGCGACCTTGGCCACCTCGTAGCGCAGCTTGGCCACCTGGGCGACGACGAGATTGGTGTTGTCGCCGTCGGTGGCGACGATGACGAGGTCGGCGGAGGCGATCCCGCCCGCTTCGAGGACGGCGGAGTCGAGGCCGTGACCGACGTGGAACTCGCCCGGCCAGCGTTCGCCGAGCCGCTCCAACGCCTCCTCCGTCTCGTCGACGACCGCCACCTCCCAACCGGCCCCATGCAACCTCTTCGCGAGAGCGGAGCCGACGCGGCCGCAACCGACGATCAACGCCTTCATGGCTCCACTGTAATCGCCTCGTCCTCCTCGAGGACGCCCTGCGGATAGGCGACGACCATGACGTCGCAGGGGGCCTTGCGAAGGACATAGTCGACCGTGGGGCTGAAGAACTGCGACTGGCGGCGCCAGCGCGGCGCCGAGCCCATGACGATGAGGTCGACTCCTTCGTCTTCGGCAGCTTCGACGATCGCCTCGCCGAGAGCGCGGGCCCGTACGATCCGGCCCTCGAGCGCGATCCCCTGCTCCTGAGCCACTTCCTTCGCGTCGGCGATCGACGCCTCCGCGAGCGCCTCCGCGGCAGGGAGATCCGCATCGAGCGCCTTGTCGAAAGGCACGCGGAGAACGTGCAGGACGGAGACACGACCGTTTCGCTCCTCGGCCAGCTTGAGCGCGGTTGCTAGGACCTCCTCGCCGATCGGACCGAGCTTCAGCGGCACGAGCACGTGCTCGTGCTCGACCTGGACGTCGGCAACGAGGTCGGGATCCACCGGCACGACGCGGCGGAGCACGGATTCCCGCCCGGCGCGTCGCACGGCGACGAAGACTGCGACACCGAGCAGGACCCAGAGTGGGCCGACGACGCGCGCCGCCTCGTGCGTCGCGAGCGCGACGATCCAGAGCGCAAAGGTAAGCACGGCGCCCACGAGCGCGGGCACCGGCACCATCACGCCCCGGACGGTCACGTTCCACGGAGCCCTGTACGGCCGGTGCAGGTCCGGCTCGGAGAAGCGGAGCTTCACGACCGCCACCTGCGCGGCGGTCAGGGCCAGGAGGATGCCAAAGCTGTACAGGCTCCCGAAGAAGCGCACGTCGCGGTCGGCGGCGTCGGCCAGGACCAGGAGTGCCGAGGCAAGCAAAGCCGTGCTCACGATCGCCGCCGGAGAGAGCAGGGTTCTCCGGTTCAGGCGGGCGAAGGCGTGCGGGAGCATCTCGTGCCGACCGAGCGCGTACGCAAGGCGGCCGGCGCCGGAGATCCCCGTGGTGATCGCCGCGACGAGCACGACCGCTGCGCCGAGCCCGACGAAGACCCGCAGGGCATCGACGGACCACGCGGGCAGCTGCCCTTCGAGGGCGTCAACGACGGCGACGAGCGGCGCCTCGAGCTCCTCCGAAACGTTGGGAACCGACACGGACACGAGACCGATGGCAGCCGTGACGAGCACGACGAGCCCGATGCCGGCGAACAGGCTCCGCGGCAGTGTCTTGCCCGGCTCACGCGCCTCGGCCGCCAGGTTGGCGACCGTCTCGAGTCCGGTGTAGGCGAGGGTGGCGAGCGCAAGGGCGAACGCGAGGTCGGTCCAGGGGGGTGCCTCCCCCAGCTCGACGTCGGCGAGGTCGGACGGCGAGAAGACGAACCCGAGCCCAAGCACGATGAGGAGCAGGTGCGTGAAGAGGGCGAGCGCGGCGATCGCCACGGCGATGCGGTAGAGCTCGGCACGCCGGACGAGGCGGAACGCGGCGACGCCGAGGATCACGCACACGCCGACGATCCCGTCCCACGGCCGGTGCGTCACGCCCTCCCAGCCCACCGCGCTCCCCACGTAGTGCGGCACGAAGAGCCCGGCGAGGGCGATCACGATCAGGTAGTCGAGGAAGAGAACCCATCCGGTGAGGAAGCCGACCGGGTCGTTGAACGCCCGCGCGACGAAGAGCGCCGCCCCGCCCGCCTCCGGAAGTGCCGAGCTCGCCTCCGCGTAGGAGAAGGTCACCAGCAGGATGACGAGGCCGACGCCGAGCAGAACCCAGGGTGTGAGCCCGAAGGCGTACAGAGCCACGATGCCGAGCGCGAAGTAGACCGACGAGCCGATCTCCGCGTACGCGACCGAGGCGATCGAGCTCGGCCCGAGGACGCGCTGCAGGCCGGGGATCTTGCGCGCCATCAGCGGCTCCTCAGGACGAGCAGGAGGCGAAGGGTGCCGGCGGCGAGGAAGAGCGCGCCGATGAGAAAGCCGAGCGAGCCGTCGACGAGGGCCGTCTCGACGATGAGGACGACCCCGAGCACGGCCATCAACGCCGAGAGCCCGACGGTCGCCCACAGACCCGCGCGGTGCCTCACGCGGCCTGCTTCCCGGCGGTTACGAGCACGCGCGACGGGCTTGCCCTCAGGACATGGTCGACCGTGGCGCCGAAGACCGGGTGGCCGCGACGTGCCCGACGGCGCGCAGCGCCGACGACGACCAGCTCAGCCCCGCGACGCCCCGCTTCCTCGACGATGGCCGGCCCCGCCCGACGCGCACGGACGAGCCGTGGAACCGCGCGCACGCCGTAGCCCTCAACGAACGCCCGCGCCTCGTCGAGCAGCATGTCGGCCTCCTCCTCCTCGTCCGGAAGATCGGCGTCGAGCGGCAGCTCGAGGGGCACCTCGAGCACTCTGACAACGGCGATCGTCGCCCGCCGTTCGGCTGCAAGCCGCGCGGCCGCGACCAGCGCCTCCTCGGATTCGGGCGAGCGGGAGACGGGAACGAGGATCGACCGGTACTCGATCTCCAGCCCGGGCCCCATGACGATCTGCGGCGCACGGACAGTCTCGCTCAGCCCGGCACGTACGAAGCGGCGGCGGTAGATCGCGTAGCCGACGAAGCCGAAGACGAGCCAGCCGATGCCCGCCCAGCGCGTGATCGGCTCCTGCACCACGATCACCAGCCAGGCGATGAGCGTCCCGATCCCGCCGAGGATCGCGAAGAGCGGCCAGTCGATTCCTCGAACGCTCAGGTTCGGGCGCGCGCGAAACGGGACCTCCTCGGCGGCGAAGCGGTAGCGAAGCGCGACGATCGAGGCGTGCGCGATGGTGAACGAGAGGGTCGCTCCGAACGAGTACATCGTTCCCAGGAAGTCCGTCTGCCCGGGAAGGAGCGTGAGGATGGGGAACACGCCGGCGAAAAGCACGAGTGCCAGCCAAGGCGTGCGGAAACGCGGGTGGAGCCGGCGAAAGGTCGCCGGCAGCTGGCGATAGCTGGCCATCGCGTACGTGATGCGCGAGGCGCCGATCACCCCCGCGTTCGTGGCGATGAAGAGGATGGTCGCTGCGAGGATGCCGACGTAGATCTCCAGCCCGTCCAGGATCGCTCCCGAGAGCCCGAGGTTCTCGACGACGCCGAGGACCGGGTCGTTCGTGAAGCCACCCTCCTCGGGCGGCAGGCCCAGCTTCGTCACCCACTCGCCGTCCGGCTGCTGGACGACCGGGAGGGCCGAGAGCGCCACGAGCGGGAGCGTGAGATAGATCGCGAAGACCGCCGCTGCGATCAGCTTGTACGCGTTGGGGACGTTACGGGCCGGGTCGCGGACCTCCTCCGCGAGGTTGGACACGGTCTCCACCCCGGTGTAGGCGAGCATCGCCACCGGTATAGCGAGCGCGAATTCGCTCCAGGTCGGCGCAATGCCCCAGCGGACGTTGCTCGTGAGGACGTCCGGGCTGAAAACGAGGACGAAGCCGATGATGACGAGGAGCGCCTGCGTGGCAAAGTCGACGACGGCCAGGACGACATTGACCCTGGCGGCCTCCTGGACGCCGACGATGTTCACCGCCACCAGCACAATGACGACCACGGCGCCGCCGACGATGTCCCAGGGATTCTCCTTCAGAGGCTCCCAGAAGACCGAGAGGTAGTGCGGGACGAAGAAGGCCGAGATCGCAACCGTGGCGACGTACACGAGCATCTGCGACCAGGCCGCTCCGAAGCTGACGATCTCGTTGAAGCCGTGCCGGGCGAAGCTCGAGGAGCCGCCGGCCTCCGGGTAGCGGACCGTCCCCTCCGCGTAGGTGGCGGCCGTCGCCGCGAAGATGACGCCCGCGATGGCGAAGACGAGCGGAGTGAGACCGAGGGCGAACGCGGCCGTGACGCCGAGCGCGTAGTAGATCGAGGAGCCGACGTTCCCGTACGCCGTCGCGAAGAGCGCCGGAGTGCCGAGCACCCGCTCGAGTCCATGCGTGCGGCGGCGTCGGCGCGGCAAGGGTCGATCTTCTCAGGCTGAACAGCCGGGCACACGCCCGGACGCTGACGAGCTTAGACCCGGCTCAGGACGCCTGGTAGAACGACTGGGACCCGGTCTGCACGATGGTCACGCGCAGCCGCTCCTCCCAGTCACCGTGCTGCTCTTTGCAGGTCGGGCAGGCGCGCAGGGTCCGTTCCGAGGTGATCTCGAGGTGGCCCCAGTAGCCACGCGACAGAAGACCGTCCGCCTGCTGCCGTCCGCAGAGACCGCAGATCAGAAAAAGACGCGACATCGTCTCCTTATAGCACTCCCCGCGTCCGGGTTACCAGGGTCCGATGAACGGTCCGTCGTCCACGGTCAAGAGGACGATGACGACAATCACGATGCAGAGGACCGACGCAACGAGCAGCGCCGGAGTCAGCCATGCGACCTGGCTCTGCTCGGGTGGGAACTCGATTTGCTTCTCTCGAGCCATCGTGCCTCCTTCCTAGGGCCCGGGGTCGGTGGACGGCCCGGCGAGCGGGGGCTCCGCGAAGCCGGGACCGGGGGCCGTGGGACTGGCCGGGGGCAAGATCCCGCCGCCACGCAGAAGCTGGGCCTGAGCATCCAGCTTTCTGTGCTCGAGCATGACGAACGCAATCAGCGACGCGATCATCAGGATGATTCCCAGGACGGTGAGGATGTAGGTGCCGGTCGAGTTCTCCGGCCCGAACGTCCAGTAGGCCGCGATGTCATCGGTCCACTCGTCGAAGGGGAAGCTGTCGATCACGGCGACCTCCTCGGTCCCGCGGCAGTGCCCGCGGTGAAGTTGCTGGCCTCAGCGAACGACTCGATGAGCACGGGAGCCGCCTCGACCTCCTGGCCGTCGGGCAGGACGATCGTCTCGGGCACCCGCTCGAACTCGGGATAGAAGTCCTGCTGGAACTCCGCCATGTCGAGGCCTTCGAGCTCGACCTCGGGCGGCACGCGCAGAAGGTTCGCCTTCTTCAGGATCCAGCTCGCGGCGAAGCCGGGCAGGAAGGCCAGTGGGAAGAACGCGAGCATGCCCATGAGCTGCCCGCCGAAGGACACCGGGATGTTGTTGATGCCGGTGGGATACCCGCCGGCGAAGATGCCTACGAGGAACACGCCGTAGAAGCCGCAGACGCCGTGGACGGCCACCGCCCCCACCGCGTCGTCGACGCGAAGTGCCTTCTCGATGTACGTCCCCGCCCAGACGGCGAGGATGCCGCCCGAGAAGGCGAGGATGTACGCGAGCGAGGGGTGATAGATGTCCGCGCCGGCCGAGACGGAGATGACGCCGGCGAGGCCGCCGGACAACGTCCAGAAGGGGTCGCCGCGGCTGGCGAACCACCCACCCGTGAACCCGCCGGCGAAACCGACCGTGATCGTGAAGGCGATCGCGCCCAGGGTCGCAGGGGACAGGTAGATGTTGAGCCAGCCCGGGGCGATCGTCGACTGGATCACCAGGCAGGCGGCGTAGAAGCCGTAGAACCCGGTGAAGATGAGCATCAGGCCCATCAGGGTCATGTGCGTGTTGTGCGGTCTGAAGGCGCGCGCACGCCCCTTCATGTCGAACTTGCCGATGCGTGGCCCCAGGTTGACGAGCACGCCCAGGGTGAATGCTCCCGCGACGCCGTGGACGACGAGCGAGGCGATGGAGTCGTGGAAGCCGAACTTCGTGACGAGCCAGCCGCCCGAGCTCCAGCCCCAGGCCGCATCCGTGATCCAGACGGCCGAGCCGAGCAGGACGGTCAAAAGCAGATAGGCGGAGAGCCGGATCCGCTCGATGACGGCGCCGGACATGATCGAGCCGGTCGTCCACGAGAACAGCAGGAAGGCCAGGAAGAAGACGGCGCTGACATGATCCTGGAGGTTCGGACCCATCGCGGCCGACCACGGGGCGGTCGCCCCACAGAAGCCGGGGAAGGCCTCGGGACCGGCGTGGCCGTCCAGCGAGTCCGGCCCGACGGTGGGGAAGCCGGGTTGGAAACAGCCGTAGATGTACCAGCCGAAGTAGTAGAACGTCGGCGTGACGACGGCGATGGTGAGGATGTTCTTCATCGCCGTGGACATGATGTTCTTGCGTCGCGCCGCGCCTGCCTCGTACGCCATGAAGCCGACGTGGATCAGCCACATGATCACGACGGTGAAGAAGT
>DAITAN010000104.1:0-7597 GCA_036824235.1 Gaiellaceae bacterium
GTCGCGTGTGATCTCGGGCTCGCGCGCGGCGTGCGCGCCGTGCCCGACCCAGACGTGGCGCCCGAAGTACTCGTCCTCGCGCAGTGCGCCAATCAGGAACCCGGCAACCGCGCCGCCTTCGAGCGCTACCACGGCCGACGTTCCCTCCGGGCTCAGGGCGCGGTCGATCTCCGCCCGCGGATCGTCGAGCGCGGGCAGCAGCGGCTCGATCTCCCGGTGGCGCGCGTGGCGGGCGGCGAGCAGCTCGGCCGCGCCCTCGACGTGCTCGTCCGCGAGCGGCGCGATCTCCACGCCCACGGCGCGGCTAGCCCTCCTGGGAGCCTTCGCTCGTCGCGCGCTCCTTGAGCTCCTCGACCACCGTCGGGTCGGCGAGCGTCGTCGTGTCGCCGAGCTCGCGTTTCTCGGAGACGTCCTGCAGGAGCCGGCGCATGATCTTCCCCGAGCGGGTCTTCGGCAGCTCGGGCGTGAAGACGATGTTCGACGGACGCGCGATCTTGCCGATCTTCGTCGCCACGTGCTCGCGCAGCTCAGCCATCATCTCCGGCGAGCCCTCCTCGCCGCCCTTGAGGCTCACGAAGGCGACGATCGCCTGACCGGTCGTCTCGTCCTTGCGCCCGCAGACCGCCGCCTCGGCCACCCTCGGGTGGTCGACGAGGGCGCTCTCGACCTCGATCGTCGAGATCCGGTGGCCGGAGACGTTCATGACGTCGTCCACGCGGCCCATGAGCCAGAAGTCGCCATCCTGGTCGATGCGGGCGCCGTCGCCGGCAAAGTACATGCCGTCGTAGCGGCTCCAGTACGTCTCGACGAAGCGGTCGTGGTCCTTGTAGATCCCGCGCAGCATCGCGGGCCACGGGCGGCGAAGCACGAGGTAGCCGCCTCCGCCTGGGCCGACCTCCTCGCCCTTGTCGTTGACGACGGCGGCGTCGACGCCGGGGAACGGCTTCGTCGCCGAGCCCGGCTTCGTCGTCGTGACCCCCGGGAGCGGCGTGATCATGGCCATGCCCGTCTCGGTCTGCCACCACGTGTCCACGATCGGGCAGCGGTCGCCACCGATGTGCTCGCGGTACCACATCCAGGCTTCGGGGTTGATCGGCTCGCCGACCGAGCCGATCAGGCGCAGGGTCGACAGGTCATGCTTCTCCGCGTGCTCCGGGCCCCACTTCATGTGCGCACGGATGGCGGTCGGCGCGGTGTAGAGGATGTCGACCTTGTAGCGCTCGATGATCGCCCACCAGCGGTCGCGGTCGGGGTAGTCGGGGACGCCCTCGTAGAGGACACCGGTCGTCCCGTTCGCGAGCGGGCCGTAGACGATGTAGCTATGCCCGGTGACCCAGCCGATGTCGGCGGCACACCAGTAGACCGAGTCGGGCTTGATGTCGAAGATGTAGTGGTGCGTCGTCGCCACGCCGACGAGGTAGCCCCCCGTCGTGTGGACGATCCCCTTCGGCTTCGCCGTCGTGCCGCTCGTATAGAGCAGGTAGAGGAGATCCTCCGAGTCCATCGGCTCGCAGGGGCACGTCTCCGGATCGTCGCTCGCGCCCTCGACGATGTCGTGGGCCCAGACGTCACGGCCTTCGCGCATCTCGACGTCTGAGCCGAGCCGGCGCCAGACGACGGATGTCTTCACGCCCGGCGAGCGGTCGAGCGCCTCGTCGGCATTGCGCTTGAGCGGCACCTCGCCGCCCTTGCGCCAGCCCGCGTCCTGGGTGATCAGGACCTCGCACTCCATGTCGTTCAGGCGGTCGGAGAGTGCATCGGCGCTGAAGCCGCCGAAGACCACCGTGTGGGGCGCACCGAGGCGCGCGCACGCGAGCATGGCCACCGGGAGCTCGGGGATCATCCCCATGTAGATCCCGACAGGCGTCCCCTTCCCGACCCCGAGCTCCTTGAGGGCGTTTGCGAAGCGGACGACGTCGCGCTGCAGGTCGGCGAACGTGATCGTCCGCCGTTCGTCCTCCGGCTCGCCCTCCCAGTAGTACGCGACCTTGTCGCCGTTGCCGGCCTCGACGTGGCGGTCGACGCAGTTGAAGCAGACGTTGAGCTTGCCGCCCAGGAACCACTTCGCGTACGGCGGCTCCCACTCGTAGAGCTTTGTGAACGGCTCGAACCACGTGACCCGCTCGCGGGCCTCGGTCTCCCAGAGCTCCTCGAAGTCGCGCTCGTAGATTTCAGGCTGCGCGTTCGCCTGCGCCGCGAACTCGGGTGGCGGTGGATATGTCCGCTCCTCTAGAAGGAGGGCGTCGATTGCCGAGGTGGCGTCGGAACGGGTCTCAGTCATGCCGCCGTTCTACCCGGTCGGCCTCCTGTGCGCAACGGCTGCCTCCGCCGGCACAGCCTGCGAGGGAGCGCCGACGATGATCCGCCGCTCCGCCTCGTAGAACTTCTCCTCCGCCTCGACATCACGCGTGAGGAGCGAGACGACGATGCCGGTCACGAACGCGAGCGGCATCGAGATAAGGGCCGGGTTCTTCAGCGGGAAGAGCGACGAGTCGTTGCCGAGCACGTCCTCCTGGATGGTCGGCGAGAGGTAGATCAGTACGAGCGCGGACACCGCGCCGACGAGGATGCTGGCCACGGCGCCCCACGTCGTGAAGCGGCGCCAGAAGATAGCCATCAGGAGCGCCGGGAAGTTCGCGCTCGCCGCGATCGCGAACGCAAGGCCGACCATGTATGCGACGTTCTGCCCCTCGAGGGCGATCCCGAGGACGATCGCAGTCGCGCCCATGATCACCGTCGCGATCTTGGCGACCCTGAGCTGCTCGCGCTCGGGCGCCTCGCCGTGGCGGACGACGTTCACCCAGAGATCGTGCGAGAGGGCTGCCGCGCCCGAGAGCGCGAGGCCCGCCACGACCGCGAGGATGGTGGCGAAGGCGACGGCGGCGATGAAGCCGAGGAACGGCTCGCCGCCGACCTCCTGGGCGAGCAGGGGCGCTGCCATGTTGCCGCCCTCGTCGACGCCGGTGATCGTCCCCTGTCCGACAAGCGCCATCGCGCCGAAGCCGAGGACGAACGTCAGGAGGTAGAAGCCGCCGATGAAGAAGGTCGCCCAGTTGACGGACGTGCGGGCGGCCTTCGCGTCCGGGACCGTGTAGAAGCGCATGAGGATGTGCGGTAGCCCCGCTGTCCCGAACATCAGCGCCAGGCCGAGCGAAACGGCGTCCCATGAGCCGGTTACGACCGCGTCGCCGGGGGCGAGTACCTCTTCGCCGTTGTCAGTGGCGGCCGAGTCGAAGAGTTCGAGCGGATTCCAGCTGAAGTACGAGAGCACCCAGAGGGCCAACGCGAGCGCGCCGCCGAGGAGCAGCGTCGCCTTGACGATCTGCACCCAGGTCGTCGCGATCATGCCGCCGAAGAGGATGAGGACGAGCATGACCGTGCCGACGATGGCCACGGCCAGCGCATAGTCGATGTCGAACATGAGCGTGATCAGCACCCCGGCCCCGACCATCTGGGCAATGAGGTAGAAGATCACGACCGAGAGCGTGCCGACCGCGGCCGCCATGCGCACCGGCGTCTGCTTCAGGCGGTACGCCACGACGTCGGCGAACGTGTACTTGCCCAGGTTCCTGAGCGGTTCGGCGATGAGGAAGAGGACGATCGGCCAGCCGACGAGGAAGCCGATCGAGTAGATGAGGCCGTCGAAACCGTAGAGGGCGACCAGGCCTGCGATGCCGAGGAAGCTCGCGGCGCTCATGTAGTCGCCGGCGAGCGCCATGCCGTTCTGGAAGCCGCTGATCTGGTGTCCCGCGGCGTAGAACTGCTCGGTCGTCTTGGTGCGCCGCGCGGCCCAGTAGCTGATCACGAGCGCAACGAGGATGAAAAGGCAGAAGAAGAAGATGGCGATCGCAGACGGATCGCCGATGGCTGCGAAGGGCACTGTCATCGCGCCCGCTCCCTGATCTCACGGGCGGCCGGCTCGTAGCGCCGGTTCACCCAGGCGACGTAGGTCCAGGTGAGGACCCACGTGGCGAGCACCACGATTACCCCAAGCAGGATCCCGAGGCTGAGCCCGTCGGTGATCATGTGGCCGAGCAGGCTCTTGTCGAACGCGATCAAGAGAATGAAGGTGAAGTAGACGACGAGCATCGCCGTCGTGAGGACGAGGGCCACGCGCAAACGGCGGGCCGATAGGCGGTCGAGCGCCTGTCGCTCGTCCTCGGCGGGGCGGCCATTAGCCTCTGGCCGCTTTCCCGTGACGCTCTCATAGGTCGTCATCGAGGCCCCCCTGGGTCGTTTTTCGCCGAGGGCTATACCCGAATCGCGCGGTCCAAACTCGCGCGGCCTAGCCGACGTCGAAGAGAGGCCAGAGCAGGAGCGCCGTGAGCCCGCCGATGATGAGGCCGATCGAAGCGGCCTCGAGCGCGGGCTCCTTCACGTTTCGCATCGCATACGAGCCGCCCGCGATCGCGCCGACGACCACCACGACCGGAGCGGCCGGGTTCAGGTCGAACACGAGCACGGCGGCGACCGTCACCGCGGCGGCGAAGAGGATGGCGACGATGGCTCCGAGGACGAGGTCCCGGGCGCTGCGCCGGGGCTGCGGCTCGTGGGCCTCTTCGTGCTCCAGGTGGTTCTCCACGCGGGCATTGTGCGTGCAAAGGCGGCGAGCGGCAAGGACTCCACCACTACAATCCACCGCGCCTTGGCCTTGCTCGACCGCGCGATCGTCCGGGTTCTGCCCGCCGTCCCCAGGCCGGTCGTGCGTCGCCTCTCCGACCGCTACATCGCCGGGCCGGAGCTCAGGGACGCCGTCGCCGTCGTCCGAAAGCTCAACGGGGCCGGGAAGCTCGCGACGCTCGACGTCCTCGGGGAAGAGGTGGCGAGCAGGGAGGAGGCGCTCGCCATCCGCGGCGAGTACGAGGAGGCGATGGCGACAATCGAGCGCGAGGGGCTGGACGCCAACGTGAGCGTCAAGCTCACGGCGCTCGGACTCGTCGTCGATCCCGCGCTCTGCGCGGAGAGCGTGCGGGCCCTCGTCCGTGCGGCCGCCGAGAACGGGCGGTTCGTGAGGATCGACATGGAGGACTCGAGCACGACCACGGCGACGCTCGACCTCTATCGCGAGCTGCGCGCAGAGGGCCACGAGAACGTCGGGATCGTCCTCCAGGCCATGCTTCGGCGGACGCTCGACGATGTCCTCGAGCTCGTGTCGCTCGCGCCCAACGTCCGCGTCTGCAAAGGGATCTACGTCGAGCCGGCCGACCTCGCCTACCAGGGTGAGGAGGCGATCCGCTTCGCCTTCGTCGAGGCCATGGCCGCGCTCTGGGAAGGCGGAGCCAAGGTCGCGGTCGCCACGCACGACGAGTGGCTCGTGGACGAGGCCCGGCGGCTGATCGAGGAGCGGAACCTCGGGCCGGAGCGGTACGAGTTCCAGATGCTGCTCGGCGTGCGGGAGGCCCTCGCCGACGAGCTCGTCCGTGAGGGCCACACTGTGCGGGTCTACGTGCCGTACGGCCTCAAGTGGTACGAGTACTCGCTCCGGCGACTCCAGGAGAACCCGAAGGTCGCCGGCTACGTCGCGCGCGACACACTCAGGCGCCTGAAGCCGTGAACGGCCTCTCCTGGCGTTTCGTCACGATCGCCGGGCTGTTCGTGACGTCGCTCGTCGTCTCGAACATAATCGCCGTCAAGCTCGCCGAGGTCGGCGGGCGCGTGTTCGACGCGGGGAACGTCCTCTTTCCGCTCGCGTACGTGCTGGGCGACATCCTCACCGAGGTTTACGGGTTCCGCGCCGCCCGCCGGGTCATCCTGCTCGGCTTCGCCTGCAACGTCCTTGCGGTGGGCGCGATCCAGATCGCGCTGCGCCTTCCGGCGGCCGATTTCTGGCTCGAGAACCAGGAGGCCTACGAGACCGTCCTCGGGACGACGTGGCGGATCTTCGTCGCCTCGCTCGTCGCCTACCTCGTGGGCGAGCTGACGAATTCGTACGTCCTTTCGCGCATGAAGGTGGCGACCGGCGGGCGCTTCCTGTGGAGTCGTACGATCGGCTCCTCGATCGTGGGCCAGGGCCTCGACAGCACGCTCTTCGTGACGATCGCGTTCGCGGGGAGCGGAGCGCCTCTCCTCGACACGATCGTGACCACGTGGGTGATCAAGGTGGCCTGGGAGGCGCTGGCCACGCCGATCACCTATCTGGTTGCGAACGGCTTGAAGCGGAGCGAGGGCATCGACGTGTTCGACACCCCGGGCGCTGCGCGGGCGTGAGAGCCTTCGTCACCGGTGCGACCGGCTTCGTCGGCGGCAGGCTCGCGGCGCGGCTCCGCGAGCGCGGAGACGAGGTCGTCGCGCTCGTGCGCGATCCCGGCAAGGCCGGCCCACTGCGGGATCTCGGGTGCTCGATTGCCGAGGGCGACCTCTCCTCCCGGGACGTGCTGGCGCCTGCGATGGACGGGTCTGACGCGGCCTTCCACGTGGCCGCGATCTACCGAAACGGCGTGCCCGCATCCAAGCGCGACGAGCTGCTCGCGGCTAACGTCACCGGCACGGAGAACGTGCTCGACGCCGCGGTGGAGGCCGGGGTGGCGCGCGTCGTCTACGTGTCGTCGAACGTCGCCTTCGGCGACACCCACGGCGCGGTCGTCGACGAGACGTACGAGCCGCCCGACGGGCAGTACGTCTCCCTCTACCACGAGACGAAGGCCCTGGCCCATCGCGCGGCGCAGGAGCGGATCGCGCGCGGCGCGCCGATCGTGATCGTCCAGCCCGGCGGCATCTACGGGCGCGGCGACCACACATCGATCGGCGGGATGCTGGAGCGCGGCGTCCGCGGCAAGGTCGTCGCCCTGCCGTTCGGCAAGGTCGGCCTCAACTGGGTGTTCGTCGACGACGTGGTCGAAGGCATCCTTCTGGCCTACGACCGCGGGGACCCCGGAGAGTCGTACGTCCTCGGCGGCGAGATCGGGACGCTTCGCGACGCGGTCGAGAAGGGGTTCGCCGCCGGCGGGCACCGGCCGCGAATCGTCCCGGTGCCGACCTGGGTCGTGCGCCTCGCGACGCCGCTCGGCCCGCTCCTCGGGCTGAGTGTCTCCGACCTTGTCTCCGCCTCGGACGGCGTCACCTACTGGGGTCGCGACGACAAGGCGCGCCGCGAGCTCGGCTATGCGCCCCGGGACCTCGCGGCCGGGCTGCGCGAGGCGTTCGGCTGATGGCGGACCGGGTGCGCTGGCTCGGGCACTCCACGGTCCTGATCGAGATCGACGGAGTGCGGACGCTCACCGACCCCCTGCTCCGCAAGCAGGTGCTCCACCTTCGCCGCGCCGCCCCGCTCGACCTCGAGGAGGTCGCCGGGCTCGACGCCGTCCTTCTCTCGCACATCCACTACGACCACCTCGATGTCCCGTCTCTCAGGCGCCTCGACCGGAGCACTCCCTTCCTCGTGCCCCGCGGCGCCGGGGCGCTCGTCTCCCGCCTCGGCTTCGCCTCCGTGGTCGAGCTGTCGGTGGGGGAGGAGGCCCAGATGGGCGGCGTCACCGTTCGCGCCGTGGCCGCCGAGCACGGGTCGAGCCGGATCCTGGGCGCGCGTGCCGAGGCGCTCGGCTACGTGGTCGCGGGCTCGCACGACGTCTACTTCGCCGGGGACACCGACCTCTTCCCG
>DAITAN010000105.1:0-7536 GCA_036824235.1 Gaiellaceae bacterium
GTTCGCCTTCGGCTCTCTCCCGTGGGGGAAACCATGTTTCCCCCACGAGCCCCCTTCTTTGATGCCGTGAAGGAACCTCCCGGTTCCCTCACACACCCTCCTCACGCTCATAGACCAATGCTCGGCCTATGAGCGGCTACGCCTCGCTCGAGGGAAAGGTCGCGGTCGTGACCGGGGGATCGCGCGGTATCGGCGCCGCCATCTCGCGTGAGCTGGGCGGCGCCGGCGCCCGTGTCGCGGTCAACTACCGGTCGGGGAAGGAGGCCGCCGAGACGATCGCCTCCGAGATCGGCGGGATCGCCCTCGGCGCGAATGTCGGCGACCCGGCAGGGGCCAAGGACCTCCTCGAGCGGGTCGAGTCCGAGCTCGGCGAGGTCGACATCCTCGTCAACAACGCCGGCATCACCCGTGACACCCTCATCGCCCGCATGAGCGACGAGGAGTGGGAGGAGGTCATCGAGACCAACCTCCGCGGGACGTTCAACACGTGCCGCGCGGTGGCGAGGAAGATGCTGCGCCGCCGCTCCGGGGCGATCGTGAACATGACGAGCGTTGTCGGCATCCACGGCAACCCCGGCCAGGCGAACTATGCGGCCTCCAAGGCTGGCATCATCGGCTTGACCAAGGCGCTCGCGCGCGAGCTCGGGTCCCGGGGCGTGCGTGTGAACGCCGTCGCGCCCGGCTACATCGCCACCGAGCTGACCGAGGTCCTCTCGGAGGAGATCCGCGGCGCGATCCTCGCCAACACGCCCATGGGCCGGCTCGGGAGCCCGGAGGACGTGGCCGCTGCGGTACGATTTCTCTGTTCGGACGAGGCCGCGTTCATCACGGGCGATGTGCTGCTCGTCGACGGTGGACTGGGGATGTAGCGATGGCTTCGGAGAATGGACGCAGAGTCGTCATCACAGGCATGGGGGCCGTGACGCCCCTCGGCAACGATGCCGAGACCTTCTGGGAGAACCTGACCGCCGGGAAGGGCGGTGCTGCCCCGATCACGGCCTTCGACCCGTCCGAGTTCGCCGTGCACTTCGCGTGCGAGCTGAAGGACTTCGAGCCGACGAAGTGGATCGAGCACCGCAAGGCTCGGCGGATGGACCGCTTCGCGCAGATGATCATCGCCGCCGCCCGCATGGCCGAGGAGGACTCGGGTATCGACATCGAGGGCGAGACCGAGCGGACGGGCGTCTCCGTCGCGACCGGCATCGGCGGCCTCCAGAGCTTCCAGAACTGTTACGACCAGCTGCTCGAGCGCGGGCCCGACCGCATCAACCCGCTCGCGATCACCGCGATCATCCCCAACATGGGCGCCGCCTGGGTCTCGATGGAGCTCGGGGCGCGCGGCCCGCTCGCGTCCGAGTGCACGGCGTGCGCCGCCTCCAACATGGCGATCGGGGATGCGATGGATGCGATCCGGCTCAACCGCGCCGATGTGATGCTCGCCGGCGGCACCGAGGCCGGGATCACGAAGGTCGGCATCGGCGGCTTCTCCGCCATGCGCGCACTCTCGCGGCGCAACGACGACCCCGCCGCCGCGAGCCGCCCGTTCGATGCGGAGCGCGACGGGTTCGTGATGGGCGAGGCGGGCGGGATCGTGGTGCTCGAGGAGCTGGAGCACGCGAAGAAGCGTGACGCGAAGATCTACGCGGAGCTCGTCGGCTACGGACTGTCCTCGGATGCGCAGCACATCACGGAGCCGGACCCGACCGGCCGGCATCCCGCGCGGGCGATGCAGATGGCGATAGACGACGCGCGCATCACCTCCGACGAGATCGACTACATCAATGCGCACGGGACGTCGACGCCGCTCGGCGACTCGGCCGAGACGCGCGTGATCAAGGTGGCGCTCGGCGAGGAGAAGGCGCGCAAGACGCCCATCTCCTCGACCAAGGGCGCCACGGGGCATTGCCTCGGCGCGTCCGGCGCGATCGAGGCGATCATCAGCACGCTCGCCGTGCAGCGCGACGTCGTCCCGCCGACGATCAACCAAGAGGTGGCCGATCCTGCGTGCGATCTCGACTACATCCCGAACGAATCCCGGGAGTGGAAGACCGACATCGCGCTCTCGAACAACTTCGGCTTCGGCGGGCACAACGCCTGCCTCGTGATCCGCAAATTCGCGGATTGAGCATGGCCGACCGCTGGGCCACGTTCGACTGCTACGGCACGCTCGTCGACTGGGAGAGCGGTATCGGCGCCGAGCTTGCGCGCATCTGGCCCGGCGAGGACGCCGGCCATCTCCGCGACCGCTACCACGAGATCGAGCCGCGCGTGCAGCTCGAGGGATCGCTCCCGTACCGCGAGGTGCTGCACCAGGCGCTCGTCCTGCTCGCCGAAAGCGAGGGCCTCGAGCTCCCGGAGGGCGAGGAGTCGGCGCTCGGCGACTCGCTGCCGCGGTGGCCCGTCTTTCCCGAGGTGCCGGCCGCGCTCGCCGAGCTCCGTGCGCGGGGCTGGCGACTCGTCCCGCTCTCGAACACCGACGCGGACTTGCTCGACGCTTCGATGGAGGCGATCGGGGTCCCGTTCGACGGGTCGGTCGTCGCCGGCGAGATCGGCTCCTATAAGCCTGCGCACGGCCACTGGAAGGCGTTCTACGAGCGCTTCGGCGCCGATCCCGAGCGCCACGTCCACGTGGCGGCCAGCCTCTTCCACGACATCGCTCCCGCGGCCGAGCTGGGCATCACCGCGGTCTGGATCAACCGTCTGGACGAGACGAGCGACCTCCCGCGTGAGGCCGAGCTCCCCAATCTCGAGCGCCTGCCGGACACGCTCGACTCGCTCCTGCCGGACGCGGACGGCTCAGGGTAGCCTGAGCCCGATGTCGCGCCTCCGCGCCCGCTGCCCCGACTGCAGGACGCTCACCGCGGTCGCCCTCGAAGGCGGGGAATACGAGTGCCACTCTTGCGGGCGGAAGTTCGCTGCCGGGCTCGTGCGCGTCCCGCGCGCCTGGGGCGCGGACGGCGAGTCGATGGCCGAGGCCGCGTTCCTCCCGATGCCGTATCCGGAAGCGGCAGTCGTCGACGAGGACTCTCTGACGGAGCAGAACCTCGCCTTGGCCGCCGGTCTCCCGGACCTCCCGCTCGTGCTCGGCGGCTGCTGCTGCTCGCACGTGGGAGCGGTCGAGGGGCTGGCGACGAGGCACGAGCGGCTGGCCGTCGTCTGGTTCGACGCCCACGGCGACCTGAACACGCCGGAGACCTCGCCGAGCGGAAACACCTGGGGGATGCCTCTGCGGATGCTGATCGACTCGGGCACGGTCGAACCGGCCGACGTGGCGCTCGTGGGTGCCCGCAACCTCGACCAGCCCGAGGTCGAGTTCATCGCCGCCTGCGGCCTGCGCACCGATGAGGCCGGCGTCGACGGCGCGCTCGAGGGGACTGATGCCGTCTACGTCGCCTTCGACGTCGACGTGCTCGACCCCGACGACGACGTGGTCCCGTTCATGCCAGAGCCGGGCGGGCTCACGCTCGTGGAGGCGGCCGCGATGCTCCGCCGCATCGTCGCCGAGCGGCCGTTGGCAGGAGCGGGCCTCACCGGCGTCGCGAACGCTCCAGGAAACGCCGAGCCGCTCGTTCGCGTAGCCCAGGCCCTCGGCCTCTAGGCCGTAAGATAGGCCGGTCATGGAGAGCCGCATCGACGTGACCGTCGAGAACCGTGGGGCGGAGCGGGATCAGGACGGGAAGCGGCACCCCAACACCTGTCCGCGCTGTCACTCGCACTATCGGGAAGATGAGCTCGAGCGCACGCTCAGAGTGTGTCCTCAGTGCGCGCACCATTTCCCCGTGCGTGCGCGGGACCGGGTCGTGCAGCTCGCCGACCGCGGGACGTTCGCCGAGGAGGACACCGACCTGCGCTCGGGCGACCCGCTCAAGTTCTTCGACCTGCGCGCCTACACCGACCGCCTCGCCGAGGCCGAGGTGGCGACGGGGCTCGGCGACGCGATCATCGCCGGCGCGGCCGCGATCGAGCGGAGACCGTGCGAGCTCGCGGTCATGGACTTCGCGTTCATGGGCGGCTCGATGGGGAGCACCGTCGGGGAGAAGTTCGCGCGCGCCTGCGAGCGCGCCGCCTCCCGCCACGTTCCGCTCGTGTGCGTGACCGCCTCGGGCGGTGCCCGCATGCAGGAGGGGATCCTCTCCCTCATGCAGCTGCCGAAGACCGTCTGTGCGGTGGACGAGCTCCAGGAGGCGCGCAGCGCCTTCATCTCCGTCATGACCCACCCGACGACTGCCGGCGTTCTGGCGAGCTTTGCGAGCCTGGGCGACGTGATCGTCTCCGAGCCGGGCGCGCTCCTCGCCTTCACCGGCCCAAGGGTCGTGCAGCAGACCACGCGCGAGAAGCTCCCCGACGACTTCGGCCTCGCCGAGTCGAACGCGCGCTTCGGGCACGTCGACGCCATCGTGCCGCGCGCCGAGCTCCGGCCGTTCGTCGGCCGGCTGCTCGCGATGTTCTCGCGGGAATCGTGAGCGAGAGTCCGTCGACCCAGGCCGAGGAATTGAAGCTCAGGGAGCGCCTGGCGAAGCTCCGCGACCTGCCGCTCCTGCGCGGCGTCGGGGTCTCGGGCGAGATGGCCCGCCTCAAGCGGCAGCTCGACCGGATGGCCGAGGAGGAGCCGAGCGAGGACGAGGTCTGGCGCTCCGTCGAGCTAGCCCGTCACCAGGACCGGCCGTACACGCTCGACTACATCGAGCGGATGTGCGACGACTTCGTCGAGCTTCACGGCGATCGCGCCTTCGCCGACGACCCGGCGATCGTCGCCGGGCTCGCCCGCTTCGACGGGCGCACCGTCGTCCTTGTCGGCCATCAGAAGGGCCGGGACATTCGCGAGCGCACGCACCGTAACTTCGGTATGACCTACCCGGAGGGGTACCGCAAGGCCATGCGCGCGATGGAGTTGGCCGACAGGCATCGCTTCCCCGTGATCACGCTCGTCGACACGCCCGGCGCCTATCCGGGCGTGACGGCCGAACAGCATGGGCAGGGTGGATGGATCGCCCGCTGTCAGCTGCTGATGGTGCGGCTCGGCGTCCCGACCATCGCGTGTGTGATCGGCGAGGGCGGCTCGGGCGGCGCGGTCGCGATCGCGCTCACCGACAAGGTGCTCATGCAGCAGAACGCGATCTACTCGGTCATCTCGCCGGAGGGGTGCGCCGCAATTCTCTGGCGCGACGCGGGCGAGGCGAAGAAGGCCGCCGCCGCGTTCAAGCCGGACGCTGTCCACTGTCAGGAGCTCGGTGTGGTCGACGCGATCGTCCCCGAGCCGGGCGACGGCGCCCACACGGACCACGACGAGGCCGCACGCCTGCTCGCGGAGTCCCTGAAGGCCTCTCTGGCCGAGCTCGAGCCCCTCGATTCCGACGAGCGGCGACGCCTGCGGCGACGCCGTTTCCGGACGATGGGCCTCTACCTCGAGTAGAGGCCTAGACCTCCGCAATCCACAGCGTCCACAGGGTTATCCCCGTGTCCTGTGTTCCCTTGTCCATAGGCAAGGGGCCGGTACGAAGACCGGCCCCGTGTTAGCCAACCCCCCGGTCGGCGATCGAAGAGGATGGTTTTTGATACCCGCGTGCAGTCGGTCCAAACCTTGCCCTTGAAACGTCGTCGCGCAGGCATGCTGTAGACCGTGGTGCGCCTCCGGGAGTACGAGCGCAAGCGGTCGAAAGGTGCGACCCCCGAGCCGTTCGGCAAGGCGGGCGGGTCTTCCGGCGATCCGATCTTCGTCGTCCAACGCCACGACGCGCGGCGGCTCCACTACGACTTCCGCCTCGAACGCGACGGCGCGCTCGCGAGCTGGGCCGTGCCCAAGGGCGTGCCGCTCGAGCCGGGCCAGCGCCATCTCGCCGTGCACGTCGAGGACCACCCGCTCGAGTACGCGACATTTGCAGGCGAGATTCCTGCCGGCCAGTACGGGGCCGGCACGGTCGAGATCTGGGACAACGGCACCTACGAGCTCCTGGAGGAGAAGCGCGACGGCGGCCTGACCGTCCGGCTCGCAGGCGAGCGCCTACGCGGGATCTGGACGCTCGTGCCCGCGAAGCTCGACGGCAACGAGAAGAACTGGCTCCTCCTCCGCAAGCAGGACGACTCTGCCCCCGCCCCCCGCAAGCGGGGGACGGAGTACGTGCCCATGCTCGCCACGCTGTCGGAGAACGTGCCTTCGGGAGCGGGCTGGTCCTACGAGGTGAAGTGGGACGGCTATCGGGCCGTTGCCAGGGTCGCCGGCGGCGAGGCGACTCTCACGAGCCGCCGCGGGCTCGACATGACCGAACGCTTCGCGGTCGTCGCCCGGGCGCTCGAGCGGGCCGTGCGCACCCCTGACGTCGTTCTCGACGGAGAGGTCTGCGCGCTCGACGACGAGGGCCGCGCGAGCTTCTCCGTCATGCAGCAGGGGAAGGGGCCGCTCGTCCTCTACGTGTTCGACGTCCTCGAGGTGGACGGCGAGCCCGTCTTCGACCTGCCGCTCAGCGAACGGCGCGAGCGCCTGGAGGAGCTCGTGGTCTTCGGCGACACGATCCGGCTCTCACCCGCCTTCGACGACGGCGAAGCCCTCTTCGAAGCCGCAAAGGAGCAAGGGCTGGAAGGGATCGTCGCCAAGAAGGTCGCGTCCAGGTACCACCCCGGTCGGAGAACCGGCGACTGGCTCAAGGTGAAGACCACCGGCCGCCAGGAGTTCGTCATCGCAGGCTTCACGAAGGGCCAGGGCCGGCGGGCCGACCGCTTCGGCTCGCTCGTCCTCGCTGTCAGGCGCGGGGCCGAGCTCGAGTACGTCGGCAACGTCGGCACCGGCTTCACCGAGGACGAGATCGACCGGCTTCTGGCGAAGCTCCGCCCACTCGTGCGCGACAAGCCTCCGTTCAGCGAGGTGCCGAAGATGCCCAAGGTGCGGAAGGCCGACGTCGTCTGGGTCGAGCCGGAGCTGGTCGCAGGGGTCAAGTTCGCACAATGGACGCACGACGGGCGCCTGCGCGCGCCCGTCTACGAGGGGCTCCGCGAGGACAAGGAGGCGACCGACGTGCACCGTGAGGAACCGCTCCCGACCGAGATCCGCAAAGGCAAGCGAACGCTCAAGCTCTCCAATCTCGACAAGCTCTTCTGGCCGGAGGAGGGGGTCACCAAGGGCGACCTGATCTCGTACTACCGCGAGATCGCGCCTGTGCTCGTCCCGCACCTCCGCGACCGGCCGTTCACGATGAAGCGCTATCCCGACGGCTGGGAGGGCAAGCACTTCTTCCAGAAGGACGCGCCCTCGCACATGCCGGACTGGATCCCCACGTTCTCCTACCGCTCGACGTCGCGGCAGACGAGGGAGAAGCGCACGCTCCGCTACCCGCTCGTGAACGAGGAGCTCGCGCTGCTCTGGATGGCGAACATGGGCTGCATCGACATGAACACGTGGTACTCGCGGGCCGACAAGCCCGAGAGGCCGGACTGGGTGCTCTTCGACCTCGACCCCTCGCCCGACGTCGGCTTCCCGGAGGTCGTGCGCGTGGCGCTGCTCGTCAAGGACGTGCTCGACGCCCTCGGCCTCGTCGGCTTCCC
>DAITAN010000106.1:0-7442 GCA_036824235.1 Gaiellaceae bacterium
CGTTGGCGTTGCCGCCGAGCTGGCCGTAGATCGTCGGGGCGCCGATGAACGCTGGGCTCGAGTCGGTGAGGAGCTTCTCGGGGCTGTCGTCCTGGACCGCGGCGACGCCGGGCAGCTTCAAGAGCTCGTCGATTTCGTTGCCGGGCACGGTCAGGGCGACGCCGCCGTACGCGACGCGCAGCACGCGTCCGACGTCCGCGTCGGGAACCCGTGCGCCCAGGCGCGCGAGGAACTGCTGCTCGATGCCCCGCACGTAGTCGAGGTAGTCCTGTGATGCGTCGCTTCGCATGTTCAGCGGCTCGCCGGTCACCGAAGGGCTGGTGGCGGGCAGGCCGTCGATCTGGCCCGCGTAGGAGGCGACGGCGTCGTAGTCGAGCTTGACGACGACGTTGACCGGCTCGTCGGAGCGCAGGCCGAGCAGGCTCTCGTCGGTCTGGGCGAGCTGCCCGCTGGTGGACTTGAAGCCCTCGACGCGGCTGACCGGTACGAGGGGTGTGGCCGTGAAGCTCTGTTGCTGCGCCGCCGCTCCGAGAGATTCGGCGGGGGCGGCTGCGGCGCCGGCGGCGAGCACCGACAGCGCGACGAGCACGACTCCGAGGACTACGTACCTCGGGAGGCGTGCGGGGATGCGGGAACCGAGGATGCTCCCGGCTTTACTAGGTGCGGCGGCCATGCAAACCCTCCTAGGTTTTGTCTTAGACAAATGTCCTCCGCGCCCACCCTGGAGTCAACCTCTGGGAAAAGAAACTCCCCGGCTGCTCTCCGGCCGGTTACATCGACAGGCCCGCGGCGCAGGGACTCCTCGCGTCAGCCGCACCCAAGACACCGGCTGGCCGCACCCCGTGGGCCGGTGGGGCCGCGTTCTCCTCAGTATGTTGCTCGCTCTCATCGTGGCCGCCGAGCTCGCCTTCTGGCTCATGCTGCTCGCAGGCCTCGTCACCCGGTACGGGCTCGGGCGCGCCCGATTGGGTCTCGCCTTGCTCGTCGCGACGCCGTTCGTCGACCTGGCCCTGCTGGCGGCCACGACCGTCGACCTGCGGCGAGGCGGCGAGGCGGCGCTTCCCCATGCGCTGGCCGCCGTCTACATCGGGGTCTCGGTCGCGTGGGGGCACCGGATGGTCCGCTGGGCCGACGCGCGGTTCGCACACCGGTTCGCAGGCGCACCGGCGCCGCAGAAGCCGCCGCGCACCGGTCGTGCGCACGCGGCCCGCGAGCGGCGCGAGTGGCTTCGCCACCTGCTGGCCTGGGCCACGGGCACTTCGCTGCTCGGTCTCGGCATCCTGGTCGTCGGCGACCTCGACCGCACGCAGGCCCTGGCCAGCATGGCAGCGCTCTGGACGCTGATCCTGGCGATCGACTTCGCGATCTCGTTCAGCTACACGCTGTTCCCGCGACCTGAGAAGGATCGCGTCGCCCGGACGCGCTTGACTTAGCCGACCCTCCCGTTATCTTCGGGCGCGGGATGACCGAGCAGGTGCCAGACGCGGTAGTCGCCGACGCTGCACGCGAGATCCTCGCGCGCACCGCTCCGCAGGAGATGCCGCTCTTCCGGGCCACGAGCGAGGCCTACTTCGCCGACCCCGAGAAGGCCCTGGCGAACCGCAAGCCGAAGGACGAGATGCTCGGCTTCGGGATCGAGGCCGCCGCCTTGCTCCTGACCCCGGTCGTGATCGACGTCACGCGGCGGGTGGTGCTCTTCCTCATTGCCCAGTTCGGGGACGCCGTGAAGGAGGAGAGCGGCGCAGCGGTCGACGGCTTCGTCCACGACCTCTTCCACCGCGGTGAGGGCGACGGTGAGGCGAAGGAAGACGTCCCGGATCTCACGCCCGAGCAGCTCGACGAGGTGCGTGAGATCGCCTACAGCCGGGCGCTCGAGCTCGACGTGCCCGAGGACCGAGCCGGCTTGCTCGCGGACGCGGTCGTCGGGAGGCTGGCGACGGACTGATGTCCGCCGGGCCTTCCGGCGAGCAGGCATCGCGGCTCAACCCCTTCGCGTTCCCCTCGGACACGACCTTTCGGTTCTTCCTGCTGGTCGTGTCGATCCTGGGCGTGAGCCTGTTCCTCTACAACTGGCTCTACTTCAGCGTCTCGGACAACCGGGCCGAGGTCCAGCGCACGCTCGGGTGCGTCGAGGAGCAGCAGGCCGCTCTCGCGGTCGCCGCGACGTCCGACGACCTCGACGCCGCGGCGAGCCGGTTCTCGGACTGCATCGACGAGATCAACCGTCCCAAGGCGGCCTTCATGCTCGGCGGCGTGGCCGTCCTTCTCGCCACGGCCCTGGTTTTCTTCTTCGCAGCCCCGCTCGTCAAGCTTCGCCGGCGGCGCCTCGAGCCGTTCCGCGAGGACGACGCCTCCGACGTCGCCGCCGAGCTCCGCGGGCTCGTGGCCGAGTCGGGCCTGGAGCGCGCTCCGCAGTTCGTCTGGAACCCGCTCAACCCTTCGCCCGGCGGGCTCGCCTTCGGGCGTCCCGGCCGGTACTACGTCGCGCTGTCCGGCGGCCTCGTGACGGCCTTCTATACCGACAGGCCCGCGTTTAGGGCCGTCGTGCTCCACGAGCTCGCCCACCTGCGCAACCGGGACGTCGCCAAGACGTACTTCACGGTCTCGATCTGGTGGGCGTTCGTCCTCGTCGCGGTGCTCCCGTTCCTCGTCAGCCTCGTCGACGAGGGCGCGAACACGGTCTTCGACCTCGGCTGGCGGCTCGTGGCGCTGACGGTGTTCGTCTACCTGACGCGAAACGCGGTGCTCCGCGCGCGGGAGGTCTACGCCGACGTGCGGGCCTCGACCTCGGAAGGCGTGACGCCGGCGCTGACCCGGCTGGTTGGGGCGATGCGCGCGCCGGCCCGGCCCTGGCTCAACCGGCTCGTCGGCCTGCACCCGAGCCCCGCTGTCCGTCTCCGTGCGCTCGAGGATCCGCGGGGCCTCTTCAGCCTCGGGACGTTCGAGGCCTTTGGCGCGGGTATCGCGGCGACGATCGCGTTCGCCGAGGTTGCCACGCTCGTCGACTTCTTCGCCGTCGAGTCGCTCTCGACGATGTGGATCTCGGCGCTCGTGTTCGCGCCGCTCGCGGTCGGGGTCGTCGGCCTCGGCGCCTGGCGCTCGGTGTTCGGGGCGCTCGCGCTCGGAGAACGGCCGCGAGGGCCCTGGCGGCTCGGCCTCGCGCTTGGGGTGGGCTTCCTCGTCGGCCAGCACTTCTCGCTCGTGGCTGCGTTGGGCGCTGACCCGACGATCATCAGCGCGAGGCCCTGGACGCTCGATGTCCTCTGGTCGGTGGTGCTTCTCGTCGGGCTCGGGCTCTTCGTCGCCTGGATCACGACGTCTGCGCGCACCTGGCTCCCGGTCGCGGCTCCGAGCCGCTCGCCGGCCTGGGCCTCCGCCCTGGGCCTGGTCGTCGCAGCCGGCGTCCTCACCGTCTTCATGGGGATTTTCTTCCTCGTCCGCACGACCCGCGACGTGATCGAGGTCTCGACGAGCGGGACGGCGGAGCTCCACGATTTCGTCGCACAGGCGATCTGGGCAGGACCGACCTGGCTCTTCCAGTTCGTGATGGACCCGGAGCTCCTCTGGTTCGCCGAGCGCCCGCCGGTCTGGTTCGCGCTCGCGGCCGTGTGGGCGTTCCCGCTCGCGGCGGCGCTCCTCCTACGGGCCGGGCGCCCCGCCATCGCGCGTTGGGCGACGCTCGACGGCTCCGGGGTGCGCCTGCCGCCGCCGGTGTTGCGGGTGGGACGCGCGGCGGTGATCGGACTGACCGGCGCGGCAGTCGCCTACCTACTCCCGCTGATCCTGCGCGCCGGCATCCACGCCGGTGTGGCGGAGGCGACGCGCGACCAGGACGCGTTCCTGCTCGGCTATGCGTACTGGTCGGTCGTGCTCGCTCTAGCCTGCCAGGCGGTCGTCGCCGGGGTCACGGTCGCCGTGACGAGCGACGCCGCGGTCGTGCACGGCCTCTTCGCAGCGGCGCTCACCGGGCTCGGCGGCGTGGCGGCCGTCGTCACGCACTCGGCGATCGGGAGTTGCGTGGACGTCGTCTCGCTGCGGCAGTCGCCCTGCGAGTGGGTCGCCGACGGCTCGTTCGTGAAGCTGACGCTCGAGCAGGTGCTAGTGCAGGGCTTCCTCGTCGCGCTCGTCGGCGCCGGCGTGACCGTGGCCGTGAAGGCCCTGGCACGCCGGCGCCGTGGAGCGGTGGTTGCTGTCTCCTACCCGGAGTAAGGCTGGAGCAGCTGGGCGACGGAGATCGCCATCTCCTCGTCGGGCGCGTGGATCGCGACCAAGAGGCCGTCGATGCCGACGAGCGCCTGGGAGCCGGCCACGAGCGCCGTTCCCTCGGGCGGGACATAGCCGCGGACGCCCACGAGCATCGTCAGGCCCTCGGCCGCCGTCGCGGACTCGCTGAGCTCGACGTGCGGGCCGCCGCCCTCGGTTGAGCCGTAGACGAGGCTCACACCGGGAACGGCGCCGTCCGTGGTGGGCAGGCTTAGCGAGCGCACGGAGTCGAGCGGGAAGCCGTGCAGGCTCGACCCGGCCCAGACGGGCTCCCGTCCGAGCAGGGACGCGGCGTCGGCCAGCTCGACCTCGGCGCCGTACGCGGTGGTGACGTCCTGCGGGCCCGGGGGCGTCGATGCCGCGTCCAGCGGCGCCGAACCGGACTCGACGGTCTCGTAGGAGACGATCCGCGTCAGCGCGGGCGACCCGTTCATGTTCACGCGGATGTAGGTCGGCTCGTACGTATCGCGCGAGACGGCGACGTCGTGCCCGTCCTCGATGTGGATCCAGTAGACCGGCGTGCCGTCGACCGTCTCTTCGCCGACGACCTCGGCACGCCCGGACTCGAGCGCCTCCCGGTAGCCGACGCCCAGGCTGGAGTAGATCGAGGTCGCGTGCTCCGGCATCTCGTCGGGGCCGAGGACGGTGTCGAACTGCACGACGCCGTCGAACGTCTCCGTCTGCCGGAAGCCCGCCTCCGGGTCGAACCAGACCTCGTTCAGCGAGCGAACCTCGGTGCGCTCGCCGGTCTCGAGGTCGACCAGCGTCCTGGGCAGCTCGCCCTCGGAGATCAGGTGGAGCACGGCGCCCTCGCCGGTCGCGGCCAGGGCCCGGTCGAGAACCGAGCCGCCGGTCCCGCTCCCCGGCCAGAAGGCCACGACGCCGGCGATGACCGCCACGAGCGCGGCGACGGCGGCGAGCCGGTAGGGCCTCCAGAGAGGACGGCGATCGAGCCTGGCGTCGCGGAGGACGCGGTTCCAGTCGCCGGTGCCCTCGTAGCGCGGCACCAGCGTGTCGAAGAGCTCGGCCATGTCGGTCATGCGTTGACCTCCTTCAGCTTCGTCTGCAGGTTCGAGTGGGCCGCGTGCAAGGTCGCGGACACCGTGCCGCGGGAGATGCCGAGCGCCTCGGCGATCCCCGCGTAGTCCAGGTCGGCGTAGTAGCGGAGGAAGAGCGCCAGTCGCTGGCGCTCCGGGAGGGTGGCGAGCGCGGCCGCGGCGGCGCCCGCCTCGTGATGGCCGTTGGTTATGGGCTCGCCGGCGGCCTCGACGGGGGCGGATGCGTGCCTGCGCTCCGTGGCCGACCGCTTGCGAGCCTCGTTGAGGACGATCCGGCAGACCCAGCCCGGCGCCGAGTCACGGTCCCGCAGCCGGCTGCGGTAGCGAACGGCGCGCACGAAGGCGTCGTGGACGGCGTCGTAGGCTGCCTGCTCGTCCCCAGTGATCGCGGTCGCGAGCCGCACGAAAGATCCGAGCTGCTCGCGGTAGACGGCCTCGATCGCGGCCAGTTCCGGATCGGTCGGGGAGCGTCGCCACATACCCACATGATCTCGACGACGACCGGCGGTGTTTAGTCGGCAGCGACGGCTCCCGAAATCCGAGGCGCGCGCTTCCTGCGTAGGAACACCCAGGGAGCATGGCCGTCACCCTTCGCACAACTGGGCGTGCCGTTCGCCGCGGTCGGGCCGCGCGGTCGCGTGATCACGCGGCGGGACTGCGCATCGGGGCGCTCTTCGACGAGTACGCGCCGATGGTGCTCGCGGTCTGCCGGTACAACCTCCGCGATCCGCAGGCCGCCGAGGACGCCGCGCAGGAGACCTTCCTCGCCGCGCATCGCAGCCTGCTCGGCGGGACGACACCGCGCGAGCCGGCCGCCTGGCTCGCCACCATCGCGCGCAACGAGTGCCGCCGCACGGGGCGGACGCCCCGGCCCGCGCCGCTCGACGAGGCGACGACGGGCTCCTACCTCGACCCCGCCGACATCGTCGCCGACCGCGCCGACCTCGCGGACGTCACCGGCGCCATCGCCGAGCTGCCCGACCGGCAGCGCGAAGCGCTGATCCTCCGTGAGTTCTGCGGCCTCTCCTACGAGCAGGTCGCCGCCGCGATGAGCGTGTCGGGCGCGGCCGTCGACTCCCTTCTCTCCCGCGCGCGGCGCCGGCTCGTGGAGCAGCTCGGCGAGATCCCGCGGGCGGCGCACGGCACCATTCTCGTGCCCGTCTCCCTGCGCGAGGACCTGGCGCGCCTGATCCCCGGGCTCGATGCAGGCGGTGCGGCGGCGGGCGCCGGGGGTCTCGCGGCGCTCACGAGCTTCGGATCCGCACCGGTGGCGGTGAAGATCGCGGCGACGTGCGCGGCCACCGTCGCCCTGGGCATCCCCGTGCAATCGACGCTGCGCGGGGATGCTGATCCGGCGGACGCGCGCCCTCCTGCCGCCCGCGAGGTCGCGCGTGAGCGCTCCCCGGGCCCGCCCGCCCCGCTCGTCGTCGACATCGTCGAGCCGCTTCCGAGCTCGACCCCTGTGACGAGCGACGATCCCGAGATCCGCGACGACGACAACTCGGGCCCGGGCTCCGACAACTCGGGCCCAGGCTCCGACAGCTCGGGGCCGGGCTCCGACGGCTCGGGCTCCGACTCGAGCGGCCCGGGCTCAGGCTCCGACTCCGATTCCAGCGGGCCCGGGTCGGGATCCGGTTCGAGCGGATCGGGGTCGAGCGGATCGGGGTCGAGCGGCTCCGATTCGAGCGGCTCAGGGTCGAGCGGGTCGGGATCCGACAGCTCCGGGTCCGGCAGCTCGGGCTCCGGCTCGTCCGACGACGACTGACCCGACCGTCACCAGTTCTTCACCCGAGCGAAGGTTTTTTCACCAGATGGACTCCCTTTGCGCGTGCAGCGGGAGAACCACAAGATCGGAGCAGGGGTCGAGGGCGCGTGAAACCCGCTCGTTTCCTGCTTTTCTCCAACGAGGCCGTCGGGCTCGGCCACCTCAAGCGCGCGCTGGCGATCACGGGCCGCCTGGCCCGAACCGACCCGGACGCGACCTCGCTGATCATCACCGGCTCGCCCGCGCAGGCGCTGTTCGAGCTGCCGCCTCGCGTCGACGTCATGTCCCTGCCGACGCTGATGCGCGACGAGGCCGGCGGTCACCGTGCTCGGCGGCTCGGCCGGCGCGCCCGTGAT
>DAITAN010000107.1:0-7415 GCA_036824235.1 Gaiellaceae bacterium
CCCCCTCCGTGGTTCTCGCCTCCTTTCTGCGCCTGCTCTTGGGTGCCTGCCGCGGCGCGCCGTCGTCCGTCGCCGCCTCGCGGACGAGCGTCAGACGCCGCGACGGCCGCGTGCAGGCCGCATAGAAGAGGAAGCGCTCCCGGGCCACGGTGTCGGGCCGGACGAGGCGCGAGCGCGTGCGCTCGTCCAGGTCGCGCCGCGCGTCGTCGTCGAGGAACGGCGACGCCGTGGAGCGCCGTGGCAGGCTCCCCTCCTCGAGGTTCAGCACGAACACCGCCTCGAAGCGGCGCGTGCGAGCGCGAAGCAGGTCGATGACCGCCACCCGACCCGGCTCGGCGGCGCCGGCGAGGCGGACGGGCATGCGCTCGAGTGCCGCGAGCACCTCCTCGCGGGCGACCGTGCCGGCCAGATCGTGCCAGCCCTCGAGCTCCCGCAGCAGGCGCAGGACCTGCTCGTAGGCGCGGAGGTCGAGCCGGGAGGACTCGTTCGCGGGCGGGGAGTCGAGGCCGTAGGCGCCGCGCAGCATGCCGGTCGCCAGCACGCGGACCGATTCGATCGGAGAGGACGCCGCACGGACATCGTCGATGAGTGGAAGCGCTTGGCCGCGCAGGCGCACGGTCCGTTCCTCGATGTCGGTCTTGACGCCGAGGCCGCGCAGGCGTCCCTCCAGGTAGTCCGCGTGGGCGCGCGGGAGGCCGGAGTACGGCGAGCGGAGGAAGCCGAAGAGGTCGCGCCGTCCGCCGCCCTGCCAGAGGAAGCGGAGCGCCGAGAGGAGGGCGTGGCCAAACGGGATCTGACCGAGGCGTACGCGTCCTTCGAAGGCAAACGGGACGCCCGCCGTCGAGAGCGCCGTCTCGAGCGGCGCCCGGAGCCGGTCGGGGGCCGGGCACACGATCCCGATCTCCTCGGGCGCCGTCCCGTCGCGAATCAGCCGGAGGACCTCGTCGGCGACGAGCTCGAGCGTCCCTCGCGACCCGGCCGCCTCCAGGAACCGCACCGCCCCCTCGAGCGGCGGAGGATCCGGCCTCTCCCCATCGCTGAAGAGCGCCCGCTCGAGGTGGGCGAGCGCCGGATGGGCAATCTCGGCATAAGCGGGCGGAAGCTCCTCCACGCGCCCGTCCGCGAGGCCGGCGAGGTCGGCCGCCGTGCGTCCGAGTGACGCGAAGGCGGGACGCCCGGGCTCGTACGGGAGCGACACGGACACGTCTGTCCGGCCCGCGAGCGCCTGGACGAGTGCCCATTGCGCACCGGTCAGGTCCTCGAAGCCATAGGCGAGCACGGGGCGGCCCGCCCAGGCCGAAAGTTCGCCCTCGACGCGCTCGACGGCGTAGCGGCGCTCGAGATCGCGGTCGGAGAGCTCGAGGCGCTCGAGCTCATCCCGGTAGGCCCGATAGAGCGGGGCGAGATCTCCGCCTGCCTCGTCGGGGTCGACAAGCCCGGACTCGAGCTCGGAGATGGCCGAGAGTAGCGTGTCGCCGAAGCCCGCAAACCGGGCCGACGGACCGAGCCCGTTCAGGCTCGCGCCTGCGAGGGCGCGGCGAACGACGAGTGTCCTCTGGGCCTCGGTGACGACGGGCGGGCGGCGGCCCTCACCGCGTGCGACGAGGTCGAAGAGGTCGTCGAACGTGCCGATCGTCCCGCCGAGCAGCGCGGGACGGCGTGCGAGAAGGTCCCGCTCGACGCGGTCGACCTCCGCCCGGTTCGGGACGACGAGGAACGGCTCGCGGTCGAGGTTCTCCAGGTATCGGTCGAGGAGCCGCGCGACCTTCCCCGCATTCGCCGGGCCAACCAGCAGCGAGAGCGGCACCGACCCATTCTACCCGCCACTCCGGAGGCTCCCTCGCCCCCGGAGTGGCCCGTCAAGACCCGGTCTAGACCGCGGACTTCGGCCGGCGGCCGCGGCGCGCTGCGGCCCGCCCGGGCATCTTGCCCGCGCAGTCGTCACAGAGATCGGCCGCCTTCGCGCCCCGGCGGGCGTCGGTGTAGGTGATGCGCATCGCGGCGCCCTTTCCTTCACCGACTTCGGTATTACAATTGTCACAAACCAGGATCGTCTTTCGAGCCATGTGTTTCCTCTCCATTCGCGTGCTGGGGAGAGGGACGATAGCGAAATTCTGCGCGAACTAGTGCGACGTAATGTAGGCGTCCGAGAACGCGCCCATCTCGTGGCGCGTTCGAGAAACGTCGTTGTCCTCGACTTCGGTGTGCGCGAAGTAATGCGAGACGATGCCATAGCCCTCGCGCATGAGGTCCGAGGACTCGTGATCGCGTCGAATCCCCGAGATCGAATTCTCGCGGATATCGCACATGGAGTAGTCGCTGCAGAGGATGCCGATCCCGATCCCGTCCTCGACCGTGTTCCCCTCCACTGTGGCCATGGCCATTTCGGTCACGGTGATCCCGCGCAGCGTCGTCTGGCGCACATGGTTGTCGATCGCCATCGCATGGACAGAGTCGAGGAAGATCCCTTCCTGGCCGCCGGTCACCAGGCAGTTCTCGACGAGACTCGGGTCGAGGTGCGCCGTGAACGAGATGTCGATTCCCTGGCCGAACTCGTTACCGAGCATCGAGACCGAGCAGTCGCGGATCGTGACCTCGCTCATCCGCACGTTGATTCCGTCCAGGTACGCACCGAGAATGCTGACCCGCTCGATGACCACGTCCTCGGCGTGATCGACCTGGATTCCGTGCTCGCCGCCGATCACGGTGATGTTGCGGATCGATACGTCGTCGGCCGTGACGACGATCCCTCCGCGGACGACGGCGCCCGGCTCTCCCACGAGCTGCTGCGAGTAGTCGAGAACGAGCGGGCCCTGGTGGACGCCGGCGGAAAGGTGGACGACCGGTGGCTGCGTCGCCCAGGCAACCCCTCCCGCCGCGGCGAGGAGGACAAGCGCCGTCGCCAATGCGCCGGGCCCGACGCGGCCCAGCTCGCCGCCGTCCTCCCCGTAGGAGAGACGCGCGAGCGGGAAGAGCGCATGGCCCAGCGCCTGCGCCAAGAGCCAGGCGCCGACGAAGAAGCCGAGCGCGCCGGCCAGCGGCGCCGCGACCTCCAGCAGGCGCGCAAGGCCCATGACCACGCCGAGCTCGATCAGGCCGAGCGGCACTGCCGCCCAACCCGGCTGGTAAGGGACGAGCCGGTAGTAGACCGCGTCCAGGGCGAGGCCGACGGCCAGCATCAACCCCGCGAGCTGCACCGGCCACCACGCCTGGAGCGCGAGCGCGAGCACGCAGGCGACGATGAGCGGCGCAAGCGCCGCTGCGACCCGGGACTCGACGCGACCTCTCAGCGTGTACGCCAAGCGCCCACCTTTCGCGCGAAGCGGCGGGCCGCGTACTTCGCTCCCATGAGCGTGTCGGCTCCCGGAAAGGCCCACTGCGCGGGCACGCCCGCGAGGGCCAGCGTGCGCGCGTCGTCCGTAAGCGACTCGACGGTCGAGTCAGGCGTGAGGACAATCCACTCGCCGGCCGTCTCGAGACCGTGCTCGGCGACGAGCCTCGCTAGCAGCTGGTCGTGCTGGAAGCCGCGCTTGAAGCCGGTCGCGCACACGACCTGGGGCGCGCCGTTCAGCTCCGGGGCGACCTCGAAGCGGCCCTCTCGGCGGGCGGCCTCGACGGGCTCGTCCCAGCTGCGGCCGGCCGGATAGGACGGCGCCCCGAAGCGCTCCAGGACGGCGACCCGCTCTGCAGCAGGCGTCCGGTGGAACCCGGCCAGCCCTCGCCGGCTGAAGAGCACCCGCGGGAGGTTGAGCGGCCTGCGCTCCGGCTCCCGCCGGCGCACGGAGACCACGGAGGCGCCCGCGTCGAGGGCGTTCAGCCACTCGGTAGCAGCCGCCATGCCCGCGCCGACGATCTCCACGGTGTCGGCGAACTCGTGCGGCTCGTAGGCGTGAACCGCGCGAGGGTCGTCCTCGAGACCCTCGGGCCAGGCGAGGCCGGGATGGCCCGGCGCGAGCAGGACGTGCGGAAAGACACCGTGGCCGTCGACCTCGAAGCCACCGTCGACCGCACGGATCCGCTCGAGGCGGAACTCCTGGAAGCTCTCGTCCCAGGCGGTCGCCTCGCGCAGCTCGTCGACGTGGGCGAGGAACTCCGCGACGGTCGGGTGGTAGCGGTCGAAGAGACTCTCGAGGAGCGGGGCCGGGCTCCGGCGCCGCATCGCCGTGCGCATCGCGAGGCCGGGAAAGGAGCTCGGCGCGCAGTGCCCGTCGCTCTCGGAGCGCATTCGCCGCTGGCGGATGGCCGCCGAGCGCACGCGCCACACGGCCGCCGGGTCCGGGTCCGTCCCGAACACGGCGATTTCGGCCGGCTCGAGCCCCCCTTTCCGGAGGGTCGCATGGGCACACAAGCCGGCGAGGCCGCCTCCAACGATCGCGCACGCTTTCGACACGGTTACTTGACGGATCCTGCCAGCAGGCCCTGGACGAAGTAGCGCTGGAAGGCGAAGAAGACCGCCAGCGGGATCACGAGGGAGACGAACGTGGCCGGGGCGATGATCTCGATGTTGGCGCCGAACTGGGCCAGCTGGCGGTAGATGGCGACGGTCAACGGCTGCGTGTCGCGGCCGAAGACGAGGGCGACGAGCAGGTCGTTCCACGTCCAGAGGAACTGGAAGATGGCCAGCGAGGCGATGGCCGGCAGGCCGAGCGGCAGGATCAGGCGCAGGAAGATACGGATCTCAGAGGCGCCGTCGATGCGCGCTGCTTCCAGCAGGTCCTTGGGGATCCCGATGAAGAAGTTGCGCAGGAGGAAGATCGCGAACGGGAGGCCGAAGGCCGTGTGGAAGAGGATCAGCGCCCAGATCGTGTCGTTGATGTGGAACGTCTCGTAGAGACGGAACATCGGGATGAGCGCCATCTGGAGCGGCACGACGAGGAGGGCGATGACGATGATGAAGAGCCAGTCGCGGCCCGGAAACTCGAGCCAGGCGAAGGCGTACCCGGCGAGCGCCCCGATGAGGATCGGCAGCAGCGTGCCGCCGATCGCGATCCAGATCGTCGTCACGAGCGACGACATGATCGTCTCGTTGTCGAAGATCGCCGAGTAGTTCTCGAGCGTGAACTTGCTCGGCTCCGAGAAGATCTGCCACCACCCGCCCTCGAGGTAGTCCTCCGCCGAGAGAAGCGAGGTGAGGAAGAGCCCGATCGTCGGGACGAGCCAGAGCAGCCCGACGATGATCAGCAGGATGTGCACCGGCGTGCTCGCGAGGAAGCGGCCGAAGCGGCCCTTCGAGGCTTTGCTCTCGACCGGCGCCCGCTCTACGGCTTCGACAGTGGCCATTAGTGCTCCTTCCATTGGCGCTGTCGGATGGCTGGGTCGCGAGCACCAAGCCAGAGTTCGCACTCGTCCGAAGGCAAGGCTAGAAGCCTTGGTGAGGGCGAGAGTGGGCTCTGGCGCCGCGTGATCGCGGGCCAGACGCCGGCAAGTGCCAATGGGAGGGGCACTAAACCTCCCTCCGGAAGCGGCGGACGTTGAGCAGCAGCACCGGGATGACAAGCACGAAGATGAAGACGGCGATCGCCGAGCCAACACCCAGGTTGCTCGTGCCGCCGAACGCCGTGCGCCACATGGCGAGCGCCAGGACGCTGGCGTCGTCCTGCACCGAGCCGGGCGCGACGGAGATGACGATGTCGAAGACCTTGAGGACGTTGATCAGCATCGTGATGAAGACGACTGTCAGCACCGGCATGAGGAGCGGCGCGGTCACCCGGCGGAACACCTGCCACTCGGTCGCTCCGTCCGTGCGCGCGGCCTCCATGACGTCCCGCGGGATGGCGGCCAGCCCCGCCGCGATCACGACCATCGAGAAGCCGGCCCAGATCCAGATGTAGGCGATGATGATCGAGGGCGTGATGAGCCGCGGGCCGAGCCAGGCGACGCCCTCGAACGGCTCCGCGAACGTCTCCGCGCTGATCGCCACCTCGAACTGGCCTTCGCCGACGTCCTCGAAGGCGAACGTACCGTCGGCCTCGGTTGTCGTCAAGGCGACCTCGCCGCCGTCGGCGTTCTTGAGCTCGACCGTCACGCCGGGGAGACCGACCTCCTCGGGCTCCACCTCGCCGGGCGTCCCGCCGCCCGGCTTGAAGTCTCTCCAGACGACGCCGTTGATCCCGCCGGAAAGCGCTTCTGGGAGCACAGCCTGGACGGCGTCGTCGGGCACCTCGTCGCCGGAGATCCGGGTGAGTCCGAGCGAGGCCACGCCACCGGCCTCGACGGGCTCGGCTAGCTCGATCCCCCCTTCCGCATCGCCGACCAGCGCATCCGTCGACGGCGCAGCGTCGGAGAGCACCCCGGGCGGGTTGATCGCATCCTTCACGGCCGCGATGCCGGCGTTGATCGCGCCCTGCTCCGGATCCTGCTGGTACATGATCCGCCAGGTGACGCCGGCCGCGAACGCGGAGATCGCCATCGGCATGAAGACCGCGGTCTTGAACGCGACCGACCAGCCGATCCGCTCGGTCAGGACGGCAAAGATCAGCCCTATGGCGGTGACGAGCGCCGGAACGACGAGCACCCAGATCGCGTTGTTCTTGACGGCCGTGAAGAGGACGTCGCTGGTGAAGATCTGCTCGTAGTTGTCGAACCAGACGAACTCGTCGCCCGTGCGGCTGTAGAAGCTGCGCTTGAACGTGTTGACCGCCGGATAGACGATCCAGAGCCCGAGGAACAGGATCGTCGGCGCGAGGAAGCCCGCGGCGACCGCATAGCTCCTCCAGTCGCGGCCGTGGCCCGCGGACGGAGCCCCCTGGGGCGGGGGCTCCGCCGAGATGCTGGCACCGCTCACGAGCGGCTCCTAGTGCCTCTTACTCTCCGTACGCGGCCGCGGCTGCCGTCTCCAGCTGCTGGGCAGTCCCGTCGATGTCGTCTGGATTCGCCACGAAGTCCTGGAAGATCTTCCAGAGCCCCTGGCCCTCCGTGCTGCCGAACTCGGACGGCTGCAGGTCGGACATGTCGAAGCGGAACGCCTCGGCCTCGGCGATCGCGCTCGCGGTCGTCTCGGTGATCGGGTCCGGATAGACCCCGGAATCGAGGTTCTGATTCGCCGACGAGAACCCACCCCGGCCGGCCCAGATCTCGGCCGCCTCCGGGGTCGCGAGGTACTCGATAAACGCCCTCGCTGCGGGCGTGTCATCGAACATGATGGCGAGGTCGCCGCCGCCGACAACCGAGGGCGGCGAGTCGTTGATCGCCGGGAACGGGAAGACGTTGTAGCCCGTCTCAGGCTCGAGCGGCGACTCGACGACGCCCGGGACGAAGTCGCCCTCGAGCACCATCGCGGCCTTTGGGCTCTCGGCGAAGACGTTGCTCACCGAGGTCGGGAAGTCGGACTGGAGCGCGGCCTGGGTGCCGCCCGCGATGTTGTCCGCGTCGCCGACGATCTTGGCCATCTCCGTCAGCGCGTCCTTGACGGACTG
>DAITAN010000108.1:0-7362 GCA_036824235.1 Gaiellaceae bacterium
CGTTCAAACAGGCGGAGTTCGACGTCATCTACGGCGAGGGCATCTCGTGGGAGGGGAGCGTCGTCGACGTCGGTCTCGAGCGGAAGATCGTCCAGAAGTCGGGCTCGTACTTCAGCTTCGGCGACGAGCGGCTCGGCCAGGGGCGCCAGAACGCGACGGCCTTCCTCCGGGAGCACCCCGACGTCACCGAAGGAATCCTCCGCGCCGTGCAGGCCGAGCTCGGGCCCGACGCGGTCGTCTCCTCGCGCCTGCTGCCGGTGAGCGCGGACGTGAAGGCCGACGCCGTCGACGCACGCGAGGCACGCGAGACGGCGAAGGCCGCAGCAGCCGCCGCGACCGGGTAACCGACATGCGCGGGCAGGGCCCGGCACCGACGCTCACCGCTGTCCGCCGCAGCCGGCCCGGGCGGGTCGCGCTGGAGGTCGACGGGCGGCCGTGGCGGGTCGTCCCGGACGACGTCGTCGTCCGCTGTGGACTGAGGCCGGGCCTGGAGCTCGAGCGCCCGCTCCTGCGCGATCTCCGCCGGGAGCTGCGCCGTGCGGAGGCGCTCGACGTTGCCGTGCGGACGGTCTCGCGCCGTGACGTCTCCACTCGCCGCCTTCGTGAGCGCCTGGACGCGCGCGGCATCGCGTCCGGGGAGGCTCAGGCCGCCGTCGAGACCCTGTCTTCGGCCGGCGTGGTCGACGACGAGCGGCTGGCGCGGTCGCGGGCGCAGTCGCTCGCCGAGCGCGGATGGGGCGACGCGGCGGTCGCGACGAGGCTCGAACAGGAGGGCCTGCCGTCCGAGGCCGTGACGCTCGCGATGGCCGAGCTTCCGACCGAAAGCGAGCGGGCGTCCGACGTCACACGTCGTATAGCGGACCGCCAAGCGGCCTGGCGGTTCCTCGCGCGGCGCGGCTTTGCGCTCGAGACGATCGAGGATGCCCTCGGGCCGCTGGACGCTCCTCACTGACAGCGGTTACCATACCGACACTTTCACGCAGAAATTGCCTGCACACGGAACGGCTCTTTGGCCGAATCGGACACGATGAGAACCACAACTACGAGCAACGCAACGGCACGCAGAACCCCGGTGGGAGGGAGACCTCGAGCGGAGTCCTAGTCCGCTGACGAGGCGCGCCTGCGGGCCGCCGATTCACCGATCCGCCGTTCCTACGGGCTCGATCACGTAGGAGCGAGCAATGGGAACTTCCATCGGCCTCCTGATCGTCGGGATCGCCCTCGGCGTGTTCTTAGGCGCCTTCGTGGGTGCCCGCCTACTCGTCTCACGGCGCGCTTCTGACGCCGAGGAGGAGCGCACGCGCCTCGATGCGGACGCCGAAAGGGCCGCAACGGCGATCCGCCGTGAGGCGGAAGTGGAGGCGCGCGAACATGCTCTGAAGCTGCGCGCAGACCTCGAGCAGGAGCTCAAGGACAGGCGTGCGGAGATCATCAAGATCGAGGAGCGCGTGGCGGCGAAGGAGGGGGGCATCGACCAGAGGCTCACCGAGCTCGAGCGCCGGGAGCAGGGCCTCCTCGACCGCGAGACGCACCTGAAGCAGCTCCAGGAGGAGTCCAAGGTCGCGAAGGAGGAGCAGCTGCACGAGCTCGAGCGCATCTCCGGCCTCACGGTCGAGGAGGCGAAGCGCGAGGTCCTCGAACGAACGGAGGAGCTCGTGCGCCACGACCTCGGGCGCATGGTCCGCCAGCTCGAAGAGGAGGCGCGCACCGACGCGAAGCGCCGCGCACGCAACCTCGTGGCCGACGCGCTCCAGCGTGTGGCCGCGAGCCACGCCGCCGAGACGACCGTCTCGCTCGTCGAGCTTCCCTCGGACGACATGAAGGGCCGGATCATCGGCCGCGAGGGCCGCAACATCCGCGCCCTCGAGAACCTCACCGGCGTCGACTTCATCATCGACGACACGCCGCAGGCAGTGGTGCTCTCGTCCTTCGACGGCGTCCGCCGCGAGGTGGCCAAGCTGACCCTCGCCAAGCTGGTCGAAGACGGCCGCATCCACCCATCCCGCATCGAGGAGATGTACTACCACTCGAAGGCGGAGATCGAGGACCACATCCGCCAGGCGGGGGAGCAGGCCGTTTTCGAGGCCAACTGCGGCAAGATGGACGAGGAGCTCGTCAAGGTGCTCGGCCGCCTGCGCTACCGGACGAGCTACGGCCAGAACATCCTCAAGCACTCGCTCGAGTGCTCGCACCTCGCCGGCATCATGGCCTCCGAGCTGGGCGCCAGCGTCAAGACGGCGAAGCGCGCGGCGCTCCTCCACGACGTGGGGAAGGCCATGACGCACGAGGTCGAGGGCTCGCACGCCGCGATCTCCGCCCAGCTGGCCAAGCGCTACGGCGAGTCGCAGCACGTCGTGCATGCGATCGAGGCGCACCACTACGAGGTGCAGCCGCAGACCGTCGAGGCAGTGCTCGTCATCGCGGCCGACGCGATCTCCGCCTCGCGCCCGGGAGCGCGCGGCGAGAGCCTCGAGCACTACATCAAACGCCTCGAGACGCTCGAGAAGATCGCCTCCGCCAAGAAGGGCGTCGAGCGCGTCTACGCGCTCCAGGCCGGCCGGGAGGTACGCGTAATCGTCAAGCCGACCGAGATCGATGACGGCACCGCCCTCCTCCTCTCACACGAGATCGCGCGGGAGATCGAGGAGCAGCTCGAGTACCCCGGTCAGATCAAGGTCACCGTTATCCGCGAGAGCCGCGCCGTCGAGTTCGCGAAGTAGCTCGACGGCGCGGCTCTCGACAGTCCCTCAGCCTCCCAGGGAGAAGCGCGCGACCTGTGGGTCGTGGTCGCTCGCCTGGTCGGCGAACTCCGCGTTCACGTGCACCACGTCGTACGCGCTGAGCGTCCGGTAGAGCTTGCGGCTCGCGAGGATGTGGTCGAGCGCCTGCGAGTTGCCCTCGAACACGTAGGTGTAGCGCTCCGGTCGCCGCAGCGACAGGACGAGGTTGTCGAGGACACCGCCCTCGAGGATCGCGAGCGTCTCCGAGAACTCGAAGTCGTTCAGGTCGCCGAGCACGATCACGTTTGCGGTCGCATCGAGCGCGAGGATGCTGTCGACGAACGTGTTCACGACCTGCGCCTGCTGGTGCCGCTGAGTCTCCGTGACACGGTTCGGCGGCTGGAACCGTCCGAACAGCGGGTCGTCGCCGCCCTTCGAGTTGAAGTGGTTGGCGATCGCGAAGATCGTCTTGCCCCGCCACAGGAACTCGCCGGCCAGCGGCTTGCGGCTGTTGCTGAAGGCGGGATTAGTCGGATCGACCCTGCCCGGGCTGAACGTCAGCTGCGGGCCGGTCGCGCCGGCGACCACGCCGGTGGCGGCGGTCGAGGTGCCGCCCGGGCGGTCGACGAACGAGAGGCCCCGATCGGTGCGGAAAATGAAGCCGACGCGGATGTTCCCGCCGGGCTCGCCTCCGTCCGCGTTGTTGACCGGGTTGATCTGCCGGTAGTCGTACGCCGGCCCGCCCGCGGCGGCGATCGCCGCGATCAGGGCGGTGAGCGTCGGCCCGGCCTCGGTCGTGCCGTCGTTGACCGGCCCGTTGAGATCCTGGATCTCTTCGAGCGCGACGATGTCAGGCGACTTGAGGTTGTCCACGATGAGCCCGGCCAGCTCGGCGAACTTCGCCGCGCCGTCGCCGGGATCGAGGTTCTCGACGTTGAAGGTCGCCACGGCGAGCTCCTGATCGCCGGCGGCGGTCGCGACCTCCCGCTCGAGCCCTTCGGAGATCGTCGTGAAGGGCTCGGAGATATCCAGCTTGAAGTTGCCGAAGCTGTAGTCGACGATGCCGACGAGCGGCGTCCTGAACCGGTCGCCCACATTGAGGTCGGGCACCGGCATCAGGCGGTCGTCGAGGTGGATCCGCTCGGGGTTGAAGTCGTTCGGCCGGATGACCACACCGCCGCGTGTCGTCATGATCCCGGCGCGATCGGCGGTGTCGCCGACGATCGGGATCTCGCCGAAGTCGGTCGTCGGGCCGACGACCCAGGCCTTGTTCACCTGGGCGCGCATGCTCTCGAAGCTCTCGTAGAAGTCGAGCCCGTCCTGGGCCGGGTCGAAGACCCCGCTCACTTCGGCGTCACCGCTCGAGTCGTTGTCGATGATCTCGTCGGGTGGAATGCGCCCGCCCTTGCCGATCAGCGCCGGGCCGGGAAGCGCATTGCCGCTCGAGAGCACGTCGACCTCGGGCGAGGTGATCTCCGTCTGCGTGAGGTTGTTGCCCGTCGCGCCGCCAGGACGGAACTCGGTCACGAACCCTCCGACCTCGACCGCGTCGCCGACCGCGACTGCCTCGGCCGCCGCCGTCCCGAAGACGAACATGCCCTCGGAGGTCGCGAAGCTGGAGTCGGGGTTGCGATCCTCGAAGAAGAACCCATTCGAGACCTTCGCGGTCACGATGCCCGGAACGCTCGAGACCGCGTGCCCCTCGAGGGGAGAGCGGTGCGCAGCGCCCTGGATGTCGTGGATCCGGGCCGGCGGCCCCACGGTCGTGAACGACCAGACCGCGTTGCCGGTCATCGTGTCGGGCGGGTCCTCGACGTCGTTGTCGGAGACCTGCGCGCCCACGATCGTGACCGTGCACGTCTCGTCCTGGACGAAGTCCGCGCTCGGGTTCAGGGTGAAGGACTCCGGCCCGCCACCGGCGGCGGCCGTGTGCGCGCCGCTCGCCGTGCAGGAGATGGAGAACCACGAGCCGTTGACGGTCACAGGCTCGCTGAAGTTCACGGTGATGTTCGCGTCGACCGCGACTCCGGTCGCGCCGGCTGCGGGCGTCGTGGAGGAGACCTGCGGCGCGGCGTCGGTCGAGACGATGTGCGCGCCGAGGCCCGTGAAGTCGTCCGTCGCGAAGCCATCCCACTCAACGGCGGGGTCGAACGCATCGCCGGGCTCCGGATCGCCGGCCTCGATTGCCGCCTTGCGGCGCAGCGTGTTGTCCGCAGTGCTCGTCAGGCCGGTGCCCCATTCGGTGCCGGGGTCGAATCCGCGCTGGCCGATGGAGTCGATCACCGTCGCCCCCTTGAGGAGCAGCACGGCGTCGTCCCCGTTGAACCAGCCCGAACCGTTCGTCTGGTCGGCCTGGGCGAGGATCACCGGGCTCGCCGTGCTCTGCGCGACGACATAGACGTCCCCGGGCGCCACGGTTCCCGTGAGCCCGATCGTCAGACCGGCGGCCGGGTTCCCGTTGAAGAACATCTGGATCGCGTAGCCGTTCGCGTCCAGGTTCACGGCCGCGCCGGTGCCGTTGAAGATCTCAAGCGCCTTGTTATTGCTCGTGCCCTCGATGTACTCGGAAAAGAACAGCTCTGTGGGCTGTGCGCGCGCGCTCCCGAGCGAGAAGGCGAGCGGGACGATCAGGGCGATCGTCAGGAAAGCCGGAAGGAAACGCCTTCTCGGCGTGGAGCGACTCGTAGCCATCTGAAAAACCCCCAGGGTTGTGACGGACTGGGCGATCGTAAACCCCGTGTCCGCTGGGGACAAGACCATTTACGACCCCGGTACAGTTCGAGCAATGAGGCGGTATCACGTCACCACATTCGGGTGTCAGATGAACGCGCACGACTCGGAGCGGATCAAGGGAATGCTCGAGTCGCTCGGCCTCGGTGAGGCGCTCTCTGCCGAGGAGGCGGACGTCATCGTCTTCAACACCTGCACCGTCCGCGAGAAGCCTGATCAGCGCTTCGCTGCTCACCTCGCCCAGGCCGCGGCGCTCAAGAAGGCCGACCCCGACCGCGTCATCGCCGTGGGCGGCTGCTACGCGGAAGCGCAGCGCGAGCGGATCTTCGAGCTCTACCCGGACGTGGACGTCGCGTTCGGCCCCGGCTCGATCCCGCACCTGGCCGACTGGATCGGCGCAGGGGGCATGGGCGTCCCCCGAGGGCGGTTCGCCGAATGGCGCCAGTTCGCCGGCAACCTCCCTGCCCGGCGCGAGCGGCAATTCCAGGCGTGGGTGCAGATCTCCATGGGCTGCAACTCGGTCTGCTCGTACTGCATCGTCCCGGCCGTGCGCGGCCGCGAGCAGAGCCGCCGACCCGGCGACATCGTCGCCGAGGTCTCGCGCCTCGCAGCCGACGGCGTGCGCGAGGTGACCCTCCTCGGTCAGAACGTCAACTCCTGGGGCCGCGACCTGGTGCCGGACGTGAAGACGGAGTTCGGCGAGCTCCTGCGGGCCGTGGACGCCGTCCCGGGCATCGAGCGGATTCGCTTCACGAGCCCGCACCCCAAGGACTTTCGCGAGCCCGTCATTCAGGCCATGGCCGAGTCCGCCGCGGTCTGCGAGCACACACATCTCCCTTTGCAGTCGGGCTCGACGAGGCTGCTGAAGCGAATGCGACGCACGTACGGGCGGAAGCGCTACCTCGAGCTCGTGGACCGGATGCGCACCGCCGTGCCCGACCTCGCGCTCACCACGGACATCATCGTCGGGTTTCCCGGCGAGACGGAGGACGACTTCCGCGAGACTCTCGAGGTCGTCGAGGAAGTCCGTTACGACGGCGCGTTCACGTTCGTGTTCAGCCCACGCCGCGGCACGGAGGCGGCGACGATGCCGGACCAGGTGCCGGACGAGGTCAAGCGCGAGCGCATCGAGCGGCTCATCGACGTCGTCCAGCGGATCGCCCGCGAGCGGAACGAGACCCGAGTCGGCGGGGTGGAGGAGGTCCTCGTCGAGGGCCCGAGCCGGACGGATCCCGGTGTCCTCCGCGGCCGCACACGGCGCAACACGACCGTCAACTTTCGCGGCACCGCCTCGGCCGGAGATCTGGCCTCCGTGCGGATCGAAGGCGCCACGTCGACGACGCTGCGAGGGACCGAGACGGCCCTCGTCGCCGCGTAGTCACATTTCCCTGACGATGCGCGACCCACGCGTGCGTCGGTGAGCGTTACGCTCGAAGCGGAGGGAGGCCCGCGGCGGCCCCTCCCGGGTCATGGCTAGAAGCAACGAGCCCATCCTGGCGATCTTCGGCCCGACCGCATCGGGGAAGAGCGCCGTCGCCGAAGCCCTCCGCGAGCGCATGCCGGCCGAGATCGTCTCCGCCGACGCGATGCAGGCCTACCGCGGCCTGCCGATCATCACGAACCAGCCGGACCGCCCGACCCGGCTCGTCGGGATCTGGCCGCTCGACCACGAGGGCTCGGTCGCCGAGTACGCGGAGCTCGCGCACGCGGCCGTCGACGAGCTTCTCGCTACGGGGCGCATCCCGATCGTCGCCGGCGGCACCGGCCTCTACCTTCGAGCGGCTCTCGCCGAGCTCGGCGTCCCGCCGGCGCCGCCTCCCGGAGCGCGCGAGCGGTGGGAGCGGCTCTACGACCAGAGCGGAGCCGGGGCCGCGCACGAGGCCCTGGCCTCGGCGGACCCGGCCGCTGCGAC
>DAITAN010000109.1:0-7341 GCA_036824235.1 Gaiellaceae bacterium
GCGTCGTCCGGGTCCGGGCTATGTCCTAGACGAATGCGCAGAGGGCGCGAGGCTAGCAAGGGTCTGGGGGACCTGCCCTGGCAGGCGACTGCGACTAGAATTTGAGATGTGTCTAAACCTGATCTGTCGGCCGCAATTCAGGACTACCTGAAGGAGATTTACAAGCTCCAGTCCGAAGGCACGAAGCCCACGACGACCGCGATCGCACGCCGCATGGGCGTCGCCCCTTCCTCGGCCACCTCGATGCTGAAGAAGCTCGCGGCGCTCGGCCTGGCCGACCACTCGCCGTACAAGGGCGTCGAGCTCACGGAGACCGGCACGCAGATCGCGCTCGAGGTCGTGCGGCACCACCGCCTGCTCGAGCAGTACCTCGCGCAGACCCTGGGCGTCCCGATCGACGCTGTCCACGAGGAGGCCGACCGGTTGGAGCATGTCCTCTCCGAGGAGCTCGAGGCGCGCATCGACGAGCAGCTCGGCTTTCCCACGCACGACCCGCACGGGGACCCGATCCCGGATGCGGGCCTACGCCTGGACACGAACCCCCTGCGCTCGCTCGACGCTCTGGCACCGGGCGAGGAGGCGACCGTCAAGCGCGTGCCCGACGGCGACTCCGACCTGCTGCGCTACCTCGCAGGCCTGCGCCTCGTTCCGGGGGGCCGCGTCACCATGCGCCGCTCGGAGCCGTTCGACGGCCCACTGACGGTCGTCGTCGAGGGCGCCGAGCACGCCATCTCGCGCGAGCTCGCGATGCAGATCGGCATCGCCTAGGCCCGGCTCCGGAGTCGGCTTCTCACTCTCCGCACGATCCGCGCACCACCGGTGCGCTTTTCCTCGCTAGCGTCCAAAGCGGGTGGTGGCCCGGGGTGGCCCCTCGCCGAGCCGAAAGGCTCAGTGCTTGTGCCCGAAGAACCAGCGCTCGAGGGGCTTGAGGAGCTCGTCCTCCGCGAACGGGGCGATGGCCTCGTTCACGCCCTCCTCGGCCGAGACCTTGCGGTCGTCCGCGAGCGCGTTGTTGGCGGCGGCGAGCGCGTCGCCCATCTCGTAGCCCTCGAAGACGTAGTCGTCGGGGCGCGGCCGCGGCGTCTTGCGGTTGTCGATGTCGATCGCGCGCCCGACCGCCCAGACCGCACCCGGTCGGCGCTCGATCCAGATCAGGATCTCTTCGCGCCCGCCGTCATCGCCCACCCCATGCAGGGTTCGCGTGGCGAATCGCATGCCCTCAGGCTCCACTGCCCACCAAGGATACAATCGCGGCGTGGGCTTCTTCTCGAAACTGTTCGGCAAGGGTGACGACTCGGGCTCGGAGACCCATCGCGGGATCTCCAAGGAAGAGGCGCTCGCCTCCTACGTCGTGCGCGAGCACCGGCAGGGCCGGTCACTCGAGGAGATCCTCGAGGACCCGTACCTGAAGAACCGCGCAACCGACGAGCAGCGCCTCAGGCTGCTCGAACGGCCCGAGGTCATCCGGTCCGTGGGTGAGGACACGGCGGCCATGGCCGCCGAGCACGTCCGCGAGTCTTCCTAGCCCGCATGGGCGACACACTCCGTGGCGAGCGCGTGACGCTGCGGCCGATAACGCTCGACGACGCTCCGCGGCTGGCGGAGATCGCGGCCGAGCCGGAGATCGCACACTGGTGGCTCGGGCCCACGGAGGACGACCTGCGCGACAAGGCCGGCCCCGAAGAGGAGGCGTCCGTCTTCGTGATCGAGGCCGAGGGCGAGGTGGTCGGGCTCATCGAGACCTTCGAGGAAAAGGAACCGGACTACCGGCACGCGAACATCGACATCTTCGTGACGGGCGCCCGGCAGGGGCAGGGCCTGGGCGCCGACGCCATCCGCACTCTCGCCCGGCACCTCTTCGAGGAACACGGCCATCACCGCATCACCATCGACCCCGCTGCCGCGAACGAGCGCGCGATCCGGTCCTACGAGCGGGTCGGCTTCAAGCGGGTGGGGATCATGCGCCGCTACGAGCGCGGAGTCGACGGCGAATGGCACGACGGCCTCCTGCTCGACCTCTTGCCCGAGGAGATGACCTAGGAGGGTTCCTAGAGCTCGACGCCGAGACCGCGCTCGCGGGCGCGCTCGACCACGAGCGCCGCGACGGCCAGGTCCTCCGCGGCAATCCCGAGGCTCTTGAAGACGACGATGTCGTCGTCCTGCTGCCGTCCGGCCGTCTCGCCCGCGACCACCTCGGAGAGCTCGTGCACCTCGAGCCAGTCGAGGACGCCCCGCTCGACGGGCTCGACGAGGTCGCCGGCCTCGGCCTGAGCCTGCTCGCGGGAATCGCAGCAGACGAACGTCGCCCGCTCGAGCACCGCGTTGTCGAGCTCCCTCGACTGAATGCGGTTCGCGCCGGCCGCGCAGACGAGCGCGCCGGGCTGCAGCCACTCGCCCCGCAGCACGGGATCTCGCGACGTCGTGATCGTCACCACGACGTCCTGCTCCGCCGCGTCCTTGTTGTACTCGCCGGGCTCGCAGTCGAGCCGCTTGCAGAAGTCGGCAAGGCGCTCGGCGTTGCGCGAGTAGGCGACAACCCGCTCGAGGTCGGGCAAAGCCGCCCGGATGCACGCGACCTGGCCCTCCGCTTGCCAACCGGTCCCGATGACGCCGAGCGTTCGCGCGCCAGGCTTCGCCAGGTGGCGGGCCGCGACGCCGCTGGCGGCGCCGGTTCGGAGCTGGCCCATACGGTCGGCCTCGATCAGCGCCAAGAGCTCAGGCCGGTCGGCGGCAAACAGGGGGACGAAGAAGCGCGTGCCCTCGCCGAAGCCCACGTAGGCCTTGAGGCCCGCAACCCCGAGCTCGAGATCGGCCGCGGCCAGGACGTGGAACAGGCCCTCGGTCAGGCCGAGTCGGAAGCGCGGACGATTCTCGATCACACCCTGCGCCAGGCGCGCGAAGCAGCCCTCCACCGCCTCGACGGCGTCCTCGGGCGTGAGGAGCTGCTCTACGTCGGCTTCGCGGAGATAGAGGGGCACGGGGCCGGATAGTGTAGGTCGCGTGGATCAGGCGGCCGAGCGATGGCTCAGCGTCCCGGCTGACGTCCTCGCGGGCGATCGGGCGGTGGTCGACGGGGACGGGCGCCAGATCCTGCTCATACGCGTCGCCGGGGAGATCCACGCTTTCGACAACGCCTGCCCGCACGAGGGCAACCCGCTCGTCGACGGTGACATCATCGGGGACCAGCTCGAGTGCGCCTATCACGCCTGGCGCTTCGACCTCAGGACCGGCGCCTGCCTCTACGGGGACGAGCCCGCGCGCCGCTACCAGGCCGAGGAGCGCGGCGACGAGATCCTGATCCGGGTCGGCTAGAGGCGGATCCGGCTCCAGGCGACGCCCGGATCCGGGTACTCGCCCGGGTGCAGGAGGTGTGCGAGCACCTCGACGCCGTCGACGACGCGCGGGCCGGGCCGCGAGAACGTCGCGTTCGCGTCGACCGCGAAGACCGCGCTCTCCTGCCGCGCCGGCGTCCCGAGCAGGTGCGCCGAGAGCTCGAGCGGCACGACCTCGGCCAGCGTCCGGTCGAGGTCGAAGCCGCAGGGTGCGAGGATGACGATGTCCGGCTCGAGCCCGGCGACGTCCATCCAGCGCATCCGGTGCGACGGCTCCCCGGACATCCCCGCGACGTCGGTACCGCGGGCGGCGACGACCATGTCGGGCACCCAGTGGCCGGCCGAGTAGGGCGGCTCGAGCCACTCGGTCACGAACACCCGGGGCGAGGTCTCCACTCCGGCGAGCGCCGACGACACACGATCGAGCCGGCTGCGCATCCCGGAGGCGAGCTCCTCGGCCTCGCCCTCGACGTCGAGCTTCGTTCCCAGCGCGAGGATCTCGTCGGCGATCCCGTCGAGCGTCGACGGAGAGAAGTCCAGCACCTCGACGTCGAGCGACCTCGCGCTGACGGCGCCGTTCACCTGGTCGGTGGAGACGGCGCAGACGTCGCACAGCTCCTGCATGACGACCACGTCGGCCTCGATCTCGCCCCAGGGCTCTTCCTCGATCGCGTAGAGAGGATGGCCGTCACGGGCCGTGGCGGCGACGACGGCGTCGATCTCGCCGCTGCCGAGGTCGCCGGTCTGGACGAGCGACGCCGTCACGACCGGGCGCTCCGAGGCCTCCGCCGGCCAGTTGCACTCGTGGGTGACGCCCACCACCCGGTCGCCGAGGCCCAGCGCAAACAGCACCTCCGTCGCCGCCGGGACAAGCGAGCAGATCCTCACGCGATCCAGCCTAGCTGTGCACGATGAAGCTGATCTTCCCGTTCGACTCGAGTACCGCCCAGTGGACCGCCCTGAGAGACGGGATCTGCTGCAGGCGGGCCTCGGCCGCGACCTCCTCGACAGTCATCCGCTCACGGCGGAGGTTGCGGTCGACAGGCTTGCCGTCCTGGACCAGGATCAACGGCTCCGACTCGAAGACGGGGCGCAGCCGCCGGAAGCGGAAGACGAGGTAGGAGACAGCCACCGTCAGGACCGTGAACGTGCCTCCGGCGAGGACGAGGCCGGTGAAGGAGTAGTCGCTCTGGGTCACGCCCTGCTGGATGAGGTCGCCGAGCACGATCAGGAGGATGAGATCGAACGGCTGCATCGAGGAAAGCTCGCGGCGCCCGATCACGCGCGTGACGATGACGACGAAGAGGAAGGCGAAGAAGGCTCTGACGACGATGTCCATGGCTACGGAAAGACGGTCATCGTGCGTTCGACGGTCGCGATCAGCGCTTCGCCGTCGTAGAGCTCGACGTCGGCCGAGCGCCGTCCCACGTTGGTCGGGTTGACCTGGAACTGCATGTAGAGGACGAGCCGCTCGCCGGCACCCAGCGGCCCGAAGTGAAGGGCGAGGTCGCCATCCCGGCTCGCCTCCTCGGTCGGCGCCGGCTCGACCGTGTTGATGTGCATGTTCTCCATCCAGGCAGGTGCGAAGACGAGCACGACGTCCTCGATCCCATCCGTCGCCGTGACGGTGAAGCGGCCCTGGAAGAAGAGGCCGCCGCGCAGCTGCTCCGGCGCCGAGACCTCCAGGGTCGCGGCGTCACCCGAGGCGACCGAGGTCTCCGGATGCTGGCCGAACACGCTGAAGAGCGCAGCGATCGCCATCGCGGTCAGCAGGCCCAGGACGACCCAGCGGGCGACGAGGTCGCTCCACCACGAGGCGTCGCGGTGGCGCCCGAGGTCCAAATGTTCCGGAAGATCCGCCACCCGTCGTGAGTTCTTCGGCGACAACCGGCGTCCTGCGCGCGGGTAGCCTCTCAGGGACGACTTCGAGGAGGTACAGCGTGAGCGCGTTCGACGACCTGGCGAAAATGTCGCCGCTGCGAATCTGGAACGGCGTGGCCGCCAGGGCGGTGCAGGGCGAGGAGGGGACGATGGCGATCGTCGAGCTCGACCCCGACGCTCTCGTGCCCGAGCACCATCACGTCAACGAGCAGCTCGGCATGGTCATCGCTGGGACGCTCTCGTTCCGCGTCGCCGGCGAGACGAAGGAGCTCGGCCCGGGGGCGACCTGGCGGATCCCGGGGGATGTCCCGCACGAGGTGCGCGCCGGCCCGGAGGGCGCAGTCGTCATCGACGTGTTCGCGCCTGCGCGCGACGACTGGCGGGGTCTCGGCCGCGACCGGCCGCGCGAGCCCCGCTGGCCTGCGGCGTAGACGACGTCTCGGGCTCAGGCGCCGAGCACGTTCACGGCTCGAGCGGCCACAAGCAGGATCGTGGCCGCGGAGATGCCTGCCTCCAGGCCCATCGCCGCTTTCGCGCGCAGCGACAGCGGCATGGCGTCGGTAGGGCTGAAGGCGATCGAGTTCGTGAGCGAGACGTAGAGATAGTCCCAGAACACCGGACCCCAACCTGTCGGCGCGAGCTGCGGATTCTCGTCCTGCGGGAACTGGAAGTCGGGGGTCCTTCGTTCCGGACGAACCATCCGCGCGGCCGGCCCGCCCCCGTCCAACTCCCAGAAGAGGACGCCGAAGACGATGACGTCCGCCGCCCAGATCGCGAATCCGGTCAGCAAGAGCTCTCCGCCACCGAGCTCTGCGGCGCTCGTGGTCACCAGGCCGGCGACGAGTAGGCCGAGCGCGAGCAGGTTTCCGAGCGCGAGGAGACCGAGAAGAGCGAGAGCGGCGCGGCGTGAGCGCACGAGACCCTTCCCGCGGAACGTCAGAAGAAGGTCGATCGTCAGCAGCAGGGAGGGAACCGCGACCACAAGCCAGATCCACCAGGGCAGACCGACCAGTTCCCATTCCCTCGCCCGGCTGAGGAGCGCGAGCGCGACGAAGACGACGAGCACGGCGAGCGCCGCGGGCGCGGCCTCACGACGGCCTTCGGCAATGGCTTCGACGTCGGTCATCGGCATGTCTACGGAGCAGTCAACCGGACCGGAATGACGGGCTAGTCCGGTTGACGAAAAAAGGGCCCGCCTGTGCGGGCCTTTCCAGAGTGCGCCCGGCACGATTCGAACGTGCGACCTCTGCCTCCGCAGGGCAGCGCTCTATCCCCTGAGCTACGGGCGCGGGACGAGCGTCAGTGTAGCGGCCGGGCTTTCGACCGGCCGATGTCCAGCTCCGCATCGGCCGGCACCTCGGCGCGAACGTAGGCGAGGGCGACGATCCCGCCGTCGGCGCGCGCCGCGCTCGTCACCCGGCCCACCGCCTTGCCCTCGTAGGCGAGCTCGGCGTCGGCGGGCGGCGTCTCGTCGCCGTCGATCGCCAGCACGCGGAGCCCACGGTTCGCATGCCCGCGGTAGTGAAGGCGGGCAATCGGCTCCTGGCCCGGGTAGCAGCCCTTGGAGAGGCTGACCGCCCGGTCGACGAGACCCGCTTCGGCCGGGAGGATGCGATCGTCGATCTCGCGCCCGTAGCGAGGCGTGCCGGCGCGGATGCGGAGTGCCTCGAGCTCGTCCTCGCCCAGCGTTGGCTCGAGCAACGCGTCGAGCACCTCGACGGCGGGCTCGCCGTAGTCGTCGTTCGCGACGCCCTCGGCGCCGCCGCCGAACACGAGCGTCGAGGTGTGCTCCTCGAGGGCGATCTCGGCCTTCGCGGCGAAGCGCATGCGCAGAAGCTGGTCGCGCAGCGGCTCGCCGAGCTCCGGCTCGGTCAGGAGGAGGAAGTCGTCGGGGCCGCGGCGCAGGACCCGCATCGGCGCGATCACGCGCGCCTTCGGTGTCAGGAGCAGGGCCTCGCAGGAGTCACCGGGCGCGAGCGCCTCGACGTCGTTCGAGAGCATGCGCTGGAGGTAGTCCGCCGCTTCGGGCCCGGTCACGCCGACGAACGCGCGCGGGCGCCCTGCGACCGCGTGTGTGAGAGCTGCTGCCTCCACAGGTCTAGTGTAGGCAGCGTGCCCAGGTCGAACG
>DAITAN010000110.1:0-7338 GCA_036824235.1 Gaiellaceae bacterium
GGCGCGGGCGAAGAGATAGTCGCCGGCGGCCTTCGCGGCCGGGACGCCGTGCTCGGCCCACACAGTAGGGCGGCCGCGGCGAAGGTCGGCGCCGTCGAGGAGGTCGTCGTGCACGAGCGTCGCCATGTGGACGAGCTCAACGGCTGCTCCGCCGGCGACGACGTGCTCGTCGCCACGGTCGGCGGCCGGCGTGCAGAGGAAGACGAGCACAGGCCGCAGCCGCTTGCCTCCGGCCGAGAGCGTGTCGGCACCGATCGCGCTCACGAGGCCGGGGTGGGACGAAACCGAACGCTCGAGCCGCTCCTCGAGCAACTCGAGGTAGGCGTCGAGCCCGGGCGCCGCGCGGACGGTTGCGAGCGCGTTCACGCGGCCCTCGTCGCCGTGTGGAGCGCCACGATCCCGCCGCCGAGGAGCTTCCAGCCCACCTCGGCGAATCCCGCCCGGCGCATCGCCTCGCCCAGATCCTCCGGGCCGGGAAACCGGCGCACGCTCGCAGGGAGGTAGCTGTAAGCACCGCCGCCCGGAAGGACGCGGCCGGCGAACGGGACGAGCCCGTCGAACCAGAGACGGAAGAAGGGCTTCAGCGCGCCGCGCGGGCGCGTGATCTCGAGGCACGCAAGACGACCGCCCGGCTTCAGCACGCGCGCCAGCTCGAGGAGCCCCGCGTCCAGGTCCTCGACGTTGCGGATCCCGAACCCAACGGTGGCGGCGTCGAAGCTCTCGCCCTCGAAGGGCAGCGCGAGCAGATCGCCACGGATCCACTCGACCGTGGACGACTTCCGGCGCGCGCGCTCCAGCATCCGCTCCGAGAAGTCCAGTCCGCTGACGTTCCCGCCGGCCTCCTCCGCGGCCAGCGCCAGGTCGCCGGTCCCGCAGCATGCGTCCAGCACCCGATCTCCGGGGCGAACGGCGCGCGAAACCGCGAGGCGCCGCCAGCGGCGGTCGAGGCCCGCGGTCATGAGCCGGTTCATCGGGTCGTAGACCGGAGAGATCCGGTCGAACATCGCCTGCACGGCGTCGGGCGCGAGCACGCCGGAGCTCATTGGCCCCACCGACTCACGAGCGTTTGGTCGATTCCCAGCTGGTCCAGACATCGCGCTACGACGAAGTTGACCAGATCGTCGATGGTCTGGGGCGCATGGTAGAAGCCCGGAGCCGCGAAAACGACCGTGGCGCCTGCCCGGCGAAGACGCAAAAGGTTCTCCAGATGGATGGTGGAGAGCGGCGTCTCGCGGGGAACGAGTACGAGCTTGCGCTCCTCCTTGAGCGCGACCGAGGCCGCACGGTGGACGAGGTTCGCCATCGCCCCTGCGGCAATGCTCGCCGCGGTGGACATCGAGCAGGGGCAGACGACGTAGCCGTCGACGCGCGCAGAGCCGCTCGCGTAGGGCGTCGTGTAGTCGCGCAAGCCGACGACCGTGACGCCGTCGAGCCCGTCCGTCAGCCTGGCGGTCACGTCCTCCCGCGTGAGCGAGATGTCGCCGTAGAGCTCGGTCGCAGCGACCTGCACGCCGGCGTCCGAGATGCAGAGGCCCACCTCCGCGCCCGCCTGCGAGAGCGCCTGGAGGAGCCGTCGGGCGTAGGGAGCGCCCGACGCGCCCGTGATCCCGACGAAGATGTTCACGGGCCGGCCGGCGGCCTACTCGCCGCCGCCCTCGCCCTTCGACTCCGAGAGGAAGACCCCGAGGAGCCGAAGCACCTCGTCACCCTGGCTCGCGTACTGCGGCATGACGTTGTTGCCGAACTCGGACGGATTGGCGATGTACGCGGCGAACTCCTCCGGCGTCCTGCCCGAGTTGCCGATCTCGGAAAGATCCGGCGCGCCCACGTTGCTGGAGCCCGCGCCCAGGTACGTGTGGCAGGTCATGCACCCGATCTCCGCGAAGAGCGTCGCGCCCTCGGCGCCCTCCTCGGAAAGGCCCTGGACCTCCGTCCATTCGCCCACGAGCTCGACGTTCTCGGAGGCAAGCGACTCCTCGGCCGTGGCGCCGCGGTAGGTGAGGATGCCCATGGAGGCAATGACGAGCAGCGCGCCGACGACCGCGACCGGCCGCCGCACGAGGCGTCGCTCGCGGCGCCGGTCGATGAACGGCAGCACGAGGAGCAGGATGAGCGCGATGGTCGGGATCCCGACCGTGCCGAGGATCACCGAATCGGGCCACTTGAAGATCCGGAGAAGGTAGAAGAGGAAGTAGAAGTACCAGTCGGGCCGCGGGACGAACGAGGTCGTTCCCGGGTCCGCTTCCTCCGTGTACCGGGGCCCCAGGATGCCCGCGTCGCCCGCCTCCTCGCCCGAGGTGAAGTACCAGACGCAGGCGAGCCCGACGATGACGCACACCACGACGAGGCTCATGACCGTGTCGTGAAACATCGCCCACGGGAAGAACGCCTTCCCGCGCTTGTCGACGTCCTCCTTGTAGCGCTTGAAGTACGCGCGTTCTTTTTCGTTGCTCATGCTTCGGGCCGCCCTCTGACCTCGGCGCCCGCGCCGTCGCCGCGCGGCCGGGGCTCGACGAGCCCGCGCTTGCCGACCACGACCTCCTCGCGCTCGGCGCCGGCCGCGTCCTTCGACCAGGGCGGCGAGGTGACGCCGAGGCGGATGACGAGGTAGAGGTGAAGCGTGATGAGGGCAATGAGCGCACCCGGTATCAGCAGCATGTGCATGGAGTAGAAGATCGAGAGTGTGTTGGTCCCGATCTCCTGACCTCCGCGCAGGAAGTCGGCCAGGAAGGGACCGACGAAGGGCGCGGTCGAGTTGAGGTTGATGCCGACGACCGTCGCCCAGTAGGCCGTCTGGTCCCAGGGGAGGAGGTAGCCGGTGAAGCCCTCGAGCATTGCCAGCACGAGCAGCAGGACGCCGATCAGCCAGTTGAGCTCGCGCGGGTACTTGTACGCGCCGAAGAGGAACACGCGCCCCATGTGCAGGAAGAGCAGGATGATGAAGACGCTGGCGCCCCAGCGGTGCATCCCGCGGACGAGCCACCCGAGCGTCAGGTCGTTCGTGATCATCTGGATGGAGGCGTAGGCCTCGTCCGGCGACGGCTTGTAGTACATGGCGAGGATCACGCCGGTAAGCGCCTGGACGATGAACGCCGTCAGCGTCGCCGAGCCGAGCGTGTGGAACCAGTTTGTGTCGTGCGGGACCCGGCGGAAGAGGAAGTACTTGATCCCGCCGACAAGGCCGGAGCGCTCCTCGAGCCAGTCGATCGGCACCATGATCAGCTTCCCGAGCTGCGCCCCTCGCTTGGATTCGGTGCTTGCCATCAGGGAGTGATCGGGTAGAGGTACTGCTCGAGCCCGTCGACGTGGACGCCGGGGTCGGTGGCGCGGTAGCGCACGGCCACCGCGTCCGCCCCCTGGCCCTCGACCTCGGCGACGGCGTAGAGCTTGCCGAGCCAGAGACTGCCGTCGATGATCGAGTACTCGAAGCGGTCGAGGGCGCGCACGGGCGGCCCGGCTGTCCGGTTTCCCTCGATGTCGTACGCGCCGCCGTGGCAGGGACAGCCGAAGCCGGAAGGCTCGGTCGGGATGAGCGTCACCGGCGCCTTCGAGGTCTCGATCTGCTCCTCATCGCCCGGGCGACCCTGAGGCTGCGTCGGGCAACCGAGATGGACACACCGGTTGAAGAGGATCGTGTAGCTCGGAACCTCGTTCTTGAGCCCGTTGTAGCGGATGAAGGCGGTGCGCCTCGTGACGTCGCCCTTCTCCGGATCCGAGGTGAAGGTCGTGATGCGCCACTCGCCCTCCGGGTAGTTGTCCATCGGCCCGAGGTCGACGTCGGGCGACTCCTGGCCGACGAACGCCGGAGCGACGGCGAAGCCCAGGACGGGCACGGTCACGATCCCGCCGATGACCGCACCGAGGCCGAGGGTGGCGCCCTCGAGGAACTTCGAGCGCGGGTAGCGCTCGGGCTCGCCTGGTTCGCCTTCCTCGACCGTGAGCGGCGGCGGTGCGACGACCGGCTCCGGCTCGGGCGCGGCGCGCACGTCGCGGGTCACGTCGCGGATCCACAGGAACCCGAAGATGACCGCAAGGACGATGCCGATCACGGACGCCCAGGTGCTCACGATCAAGCCGACGAGGATCAGCGCGACGGCGCCGGCAAACGCGAACGGCCAGATCGTCGGTGGCGGGAGGTGAGCCCCGGGGTCCTCGTGCTCGTGTGTCTCGGAGGTCTCCTCCGGCCGCTCTAGCTCGTCCGCCACCCAGCTTCCTCCGTCAGATCCGCGTTGTTACAAGCGTCGGGCATTCTTCCCCTGAGCGTTCGATCCTGTCAACGACGTACCTTCTGCCTCAAGACCTGGGAAATCCGGCCGTTCCCGGAAGGCTCGCCCTCGAGTCCGTACTCGCTCCACCGGCGGTCGACGACGTCACGAACCTCCTGGGTCATCTCGATCCGCTCCGGCCACTCGCGGGCGCCCTCCTCAGGCCACTTGTGGGTCGCGTCGATTCCGAGCTTACCGCCGTAGCAGGGCAGCATGGCCGCGTGGTCGAGCTGGTCGAGCGGGCCCTCGGTGAGCACGACGTCGCGCTTGGGATCGACGTTGGCGCAGACATGGAAGAAGACCTGCTCGTAGTCGTGCACGTCGATGTGCTCGTCCACGACGACCACCGACTTCGAGAGCGAGAGCATCCCGAGGCCCCAGATCGCGTGCATGACCTTGCGCGCGTGCCCCGGAAAGGCCTTCCGCACCGAGACGATCACGCAGTTGTGGAACGCGCCGGCGACCGGGAGGTCGTAGTCGACGATCTCCGGAACGGTCATGCGGATCGCCGGCAAGAAGATCCGCTCGGTCGCCTTTCCGAGCCAGGCGTCCTCGGCCGGCGGGACGCCCACGACGATCGAGGGATAGATCGCGTCGCGGCGCATGGTCATGGCGGTGAGCCGGAAGACCGGGAACGGCTCGGGCGGCGAGTAGTAGCCCGTGTGGTCGCCGAAGGGGCCCTCGGTGCCCATGTCGCCCGCCTCGATGCGGCCCTCGAGGACGATCTCGGCGTTCGCGGGCACCTCGAGGTCGACCGTCTTGCACTTGACGAGCTCCACCGCCTCCCCGCGTAGGAAGCCGGCCAGCATGAACTCGTCGATGTGCTTCGGGAGCGGCGCGCTGGCGGAGTACGCGGTCACGGGGTCGAGCCCGAGCGCGACCGCAACCGGGATCGAGCCCTCGGCCGCCAGCCAGTCCGCGCGGCCGTCCTTGTGCACCTGCCAGTGCATGTAGGTCGACTTCGCGTCGATCTTCTGCATCCGGTACATGCCGACGTTGCGGACGCCCGTGCGCGGGTCCTTCGTGATCACGGCAGGAAGCGTGATGAACGGCGCGGGGTCGCCCGGCCAGCAGTGCTGGATGGGCAGCGCGTCGAGGTCGGGCTCCAGCACGAGCTCCTGGCAGGCGCCGCGCGAGACGCTCTTGGGCATCGAGTCGGCGAGGCGCTTGAGCTTGCCGAGCCCCTTCACCTTCTCCACCAGGCCCTGCGGCGGCTGCATCTCGAGGACGTCCTCGAGCCTGCGTGCGACCGCGTCGAGGCTTTCCTCGCCGAAGGCCAGGCACGTGCGGCGCTCGGTGCCGAACTGGTTGATGAGGAGCGGCCGCTGCGAGCCCTTCACGTTCGTGAAGAGGAGTGCTGGGCCGCCGCTCTTGACGACGCGATCAGTGATCTCCGTGACCTCGAGGTACGGATCGACCTCGGCCTCGATCTCGACCAGCTCGCCCTCCCGGCGCAGCAGGTCGATCCAGGAGCGCAGATCAGCGGCAGGCACCGTTGCCGAGTCTATCCGGGTAGGTGCGGGGTACGCGCCTGTTGGCTAGTGCCCGCGGCCGCGGCGATGCGATGCCCAGCGGCTCAGCTGGCCCAGCGCGATCACGCTGCAGAAGATCAGGCCCACGAGCAGCATCGCGACGATGATGTCGCGGCCTTCCTCGGCCGTGGTCTTCTCCGCGGCGAGGACAAGTGCGTTGGCGAGAGCGCTCATCGCTCGCTGAGTTTAATGCACGCGGTCGGCGTGGAGCGCAAGCGCGTGCGCGACTGCGTCGGCTCCTGACTCGAGCTCCGCCACGGCCTGCAGCCGTGCCGGGTCATCCTGGAGCCGCAACGCGGCGCGCCCGGTTTCGAGCCTAACGTCGCCGGATCCGAGGAGCGCGACCGTGCCCGCCCAGGCGGCGCCGTCACCCTCCCGCTCCTCCGCGCGCAGCTGGGCGCACAGCGAGACGAGCTCTGCGAGGTCGGCGACCACGGCCACCTCGCCTTGCGCGGCCACGCGCACGAGCCCGTGCGCGTAGAGGTAGTCCCCGAGCAGGATCGCCGAGTCCGAGTCGGCCGGCGCGAAGAGGCGCGGACGCCCGTAGTGCAGGAGGTAGCCCTCGTAGATCGACTCGAGCCCGAGGGCGTAGCGTGCAGGTGCAAGCGCGGAGAAGATCGGCGTCTCCTCCCGCTCGCCGTCGGGGCGGAGGGCTGCAGCCCAGAGCGAGCTCTCGCGCTCGGCCTCGCCCGCGATCACCTCCCAGACCGAGAGCTCAGCGGCCGAAGAACTCACGCGCCGCCTCCACGGTCGCGTCGATCTCCGCCTCGCCGTGCGCCGTGGAGATAAACAGCGCCTCGAACTGCGACGGCGCGACGTAGATCCCGCTCGCCAGCAGATGGCGAAACCATTCGGCGAAGCGCTCGGTGTCGCTCTCCGATGCGTCTCTGAAGTTTCGGACAGCCCCTTCCCGGAAGAAGAGCGTCGCCATGGCGCCGACCCGCTGGACGCACACCGGCGCGCCTCGGACCGCTTCGCGCAGGCCGGCCTCGAGCCGGGCGCCCAGCTCCTCGAGCCTGTCGTACACGGCGCCCTCACGAAGCCGGCGCAGGACGACGAGCGCCGCCGCCGTGGCGAGCGGGTTCCCGGAGAGGGTCCCCGCCTGGTAGACGGGGCCGGCGGGCGCCAGCTCCGCCATGACCTCGGCACGGCCGCCGAAGGCTGCGAGCGGGAGCCCGCCGCCGGCGATCTTTCCGAGGACGGTCAGATCGGGGGTGACGCCGTAGAGCTCCTGCGCCCCGCCGCGCGCGACGCGGAAGCCGGTGATGACCTCGTCGAAGACGAGCAGCGCTCCGGAGGCGTCGCAGAGCGCGCGCAGCACCTCGAGAAAGCCGGGATCCGGCGGGACGACGCCCATGTTCCCGGCGACGGGCTCGACGATGATCGCCGCTAGCCCCTCGCCGTAGCGCTCCACCGCAGCCGCAGCGGCGTCGACGTCGTTGTAGGCGGCCAGGACCGTGTCGCCGGCGGCACCCACGGGCACGCCCGGGGTGGCGGGAAGCCCGAGCGTCGCCGGCCCGGAGCCGGCCTCCGCGAGGAGC
>DAITAN010000111.1:0-7302 GCA_036824235.1 Gaiellaceae bacterium
GGCCAGCGAGCGCTTGTCGTAGACGCGCCGCCGGCGCGGCGCGGAGAGGTCGACGAGGTCCGCCACGGTGCCGGCGCCGCGCTCCTGCGCCAGGCCGATGAGCGAGACGAGGATCTCGGCGGTCGCCTGCGCGTCCGGCAGCGCGCGGTGGCAGGGGCGCACCGAGGTGCCGAAGAAGTGCGCGAGCGAGGCGAGGCCGACCCTCGGAATGCGCCCGGCGAGAAGGCGGCGCGCGAGCCCGACCGTGTCCACGACAGGCGCCGCTAGGCGGCGGCCCGAGAGCAGCTCGACCTCCCGGTCGAGGAACGCCAGATCGAACCGTGCGTTGTGCGCGACCAGGACCGCATGCTCGCCCGCGAAGGCGAGGAAGCTGCTGACCGCAGCCGGAGCCCGCGGCGCCCCGCGCAGGTCGCGATCGTGAATCCCGGTCAGCCCTGCGATCACCGGTGGGAGCGCGACGCCGGGATCGACGAGCGTCTGGAACGTCCCCGCCGGGAGGAGGCCCTCGATGCGGACGGCTCCGATCTCGCAGATGCCTGCGCGGGCCGGCCGCAAGCCGGTGGTCTCCAGGTCGACGACGACGAAGCGGGCCGCCTCGAGCGGGAGGCCCTGCCCGGGCGGCGCCGTCAGCCCGACGCAGTCACCACGCCAGGCAAGGCGGGCGTCGCCCTCGACGACGTCCTCGAGCAGGCTCCGGGCAAGCGCCACGGGCGCATGTGCGAGCGCGAAGAGCGAGCGGGCCGCCTCCTCGGCGGGCACCGGCCCCCTCCGCTCCTCGACCAGCTCGACGAGCCGGTCGGCCGCATCGAACGCCAGCTGCACCCCTCAGAGCATACACGAACATATGTTCGTGCAGGTCTTACTGTGCTTTCGGGCGCCTAAAAGAAAAACGGGGGCCACCCGCGGGCCCCCGTCGAAAAGCCGTTCAGAGGACGCCTAGCGGCGGAGCGCCGCCTTGAGCTGGCTACCCGCGGAGAACTTGGGCACCGTGGCAGCCGGAATCTGCACGCGCTCGCCCGTGCGCGGGTTGACGCCTTGCCGCGCGGCGCGCTGCTGTGGAGAGAATTTCCCGAACCCCGTAAACGACACGGCATCGCCACTCTGCAAGGCTGCCGTGATGGACTCGAGGAACGCGTCGACCGCCTTCGTTGCATCCCGTTTGGTGAGGCCACTCCGATCGGCCACCATGTCGATGAACTCGGCCTTCGTCACTGCCGTCTCCTTCCGTCCTGTTTGTCACTGACTAGGGGGAACCGGGCGAAACCCTAACAGAGCCCCCTGATAGCAAGCAACCATGCGGGTTTGCGGGCATTTTCTGCCCCTTTGCGCCCGTTTTCAAGCCGCAAGCACGTCGGTTGCGCGGAAGAGCGCATGGAGCCTGACGGCCTTGCGGGCAAGCGCGTCCGCTCCTCCCTCCTCGCGATCGACGACACAAATGGCAAGGCGACACTCGAGCCCGGCTTCGCGCAAAACGTCGATCGCATCGACCGCCGCACCTCCCGAGGTGACGACGTCCTCGACCAGGCAGACCTCCTCGCCGGGCGAGAACACGCCCTCGAGCCTGCGCTCGGTCCCGTAGTCCTTCGCCTCCTTACGGACGATTAGAAACGGCAGGCCGGACGAGAGCGAGGCCGCAGCCGCAAGGGCGACGGCGCCGAGCTCCGGCCCGGCGATCCGCACGGCGTCCGGGGCGACCTCGCGGACCCGGGCGCCGAGCCGCTCACCGATGGGGCCGAGCAGGTCGGGCCTGGTCTCGAAGCGATACTTGTCCAGGTAGTAGCGCGAGCGCTTCCCCGAACGGAGCAGGAAGTCCCCCTCGAGGTAGGCGTGCTCGCGGATGAGAGTCGCCAGCTCGGCGTCGTTCACGAACGCGCCCGCGACAGGATCCGCCGGCCGATCGGAAAGAGGCGCGCGGCTTCCTCGGAGGCAGGTGAGAAGGTGACCATCGACCCGTCCGCGTAGTAGACCTCGACGCGCTCCTTGCTTTTGCCCGCCCGCCGGAACCAGAGCGCCGCAGCGCCGGCCACGGAGCCGATCGCGACCGCTGCGGCCGCGATTCTACGTCTCGCCATTGCTTTCCTCCGGCTCGTCGTCCTTCTTCTTGCTGCGGCGCCGAGCGGCGGTCGCGGCCTTCTTGCGCGCCGGCTGCTCGCCGGCGAGGCGCAGGCACGTCTTCAGGTCGTAGAACACGAGGCCCGACGTCGGCTCGCGCCCGGTGACCGCAGCGACGATGCGCTCGCCGTCGCGCACGACGAAGACAGAGCCCTCGAGGAAGGCGATCTGCACCTGGCTCGGCTCGCCGCCGGGCCCGGTTGCGCCCTTCAGAAGCTCGATCGCCTCGCCTGCGATCGCGCCCGCCCTGTCGTCGTCGCCGAAGGTCGAGGCGAGCACCGCGCCCTCTCCGTCGGCGAGCACGGCCGACTCGATCTGCGACGAGATCTCGACAAGGTCGGCGAGCGCCTGGGCCGCATCCACGGGCGGCAAACCTAACACACGACCGTAGACTCCCTCCCCTCCGTGCACGCCATCATCCGAAAGTTTCTCGCCGACCGCGGCACGCACCTGGCGGCGATGATCGCGTACTTCGCGATCCTCGCGTTCGTCCCCCTTCTTTTCCTCGCGCTCTCGCTCCTCGCGTTCGCCGGCGAGCAGGACGAATCGAGCTATCTCGTCGAGGAGCTTGAGCGCGCGTTCCCCGAGAACTCGGTCGAGAACATCCTCGACGCGGTCACCGAGATCCAGGAGCAGGCGACCGAGCTCTCGGTCATCGGCGGCATCGGCCTCATCTGGGCGGCGCTCGGGTTCTTCAGCGTGCTCGAGTCGGCGTTCAACATCGTCTACGGCCTGCCGAACCGCCCCTTCATCCGCCAGAAGAGCCTCGTCCTCGTCCTGACGGCGGCATCGCTCATCGTCCTCTTCCTCGCGCTCGTGATCTCCTCGGTCGGTGTGGAGCTCGTGCAGCGCGCGGGCGTCGCGGAGGGGTTCGTCTCCTACGTGTACGCCCTGCTCGTCTCGACGGCGCTGCTCCTCGGCCTCACCTGGAGTCTCTATCGCCTGCTCACCAACACCCCTCTCACCTGGCGCGAGACCCTGCCCGGCGCGGTCGTCGCCTCGATCCTGCTCCAGGCGAGCTTCCAGATACTGCCGGTCTTCGTGCGCCTCTCGAATGAGCTGATCGCGCTGCAGGCCTACGGCGGCCTCGTCCTGCTCCTCGTCTGGCTCTACGTGATGGCGAACATCCTCGTGCTCGGCGCCGAGGTGAACTGGTGGCTTGCGCGCGGGCGGGGCGGCGCGGCGCCGACGCCCGCTTAGGAATCAGCCGATTCTGTCGTGCGCACGCGCTCCTCGAGCGCCTCGAGCACCTTTTCCTCGATATCGGGATGGTGATCGATAAGGCCGCGGAAGGCCTGGCGGGTGAGGACGAAGAGCCGTACGGGGCTCGCGGCGGTCACCGTCGCTGTGCGCCTCGGCGACTCCCAGATGAGGGCGATCTCGCCGAAGAAGTCGCCGGAGCCGAGCTTCCGCACCGGCTGACCGTCCTTGGCGATCTCGACCTCCCCGTCGACGATGACGAAGAACTCGTGACCGATCTCGCCTTCGCGCGCGAGCACCTTGCCCTCGTCCACCTCCAGGTCCTCCGTCACCTTCGCGAGCGCGACGAGGTCGCTGCGGGAGAGGTTGCGAAAGAGCGGCGCCTTGGCCAGCGCGTCCGCTTTCGCGTCGTGCGAGAAGAGCTGCATGTGCGGAATCTACCGTGCCGGAGCGGCGCTGCCTACTGCCTTCAGCAACGCTGCCGCGGCGGCGGACCGATGGCTCCGCTTCGCCTTCCAGGCGTTCCCGAGCTCGGCGACCGTTTGCTCCTCGCCGTCGGGCACGAAGACCGGGTCGTAGCCGAAGCCCTCGGACCCGCGTCGCTCCTCGGCGATCCGGCCCTCGAGGGTCCCGGTGCCCCGGAACTCCTCGCCCGCGGGCGAGAGGCAGACGAGCTCGGAGACGTACCTGGCGCGGCGTCCGTGTCCGGCGACTCCGTCGAGCTCCTCGAGCAGCTTGGTCACGTTCTCTTCGTCGGTCGCGTCCGGCCCGGCGTAGCGGGCCGAGCGGATCCCCGGCCGGCCCCCGAGTCCCTCGACCTCGACGCCCGAATCCTCGCCGATCGTCCACGTTTCCCCGCCGTCGAGCTCGCGGCCGAAGCCCGCCTTGGCCCGTGCGTTCTCGTAGAAGGTGGCGCCGGTCTCCTCCGGGAACTCGTCGACCGCGATTGGATCGACCGACCAGCCGGGCAGGAGGACCGCCAGCTCCTTCGCCTTGTGGCGGTTCTTGGAGGCGAGCGTCGCCCTCATGCGACCGCTTCGGACTGCTTCGCTCCGATCTGCGCGATGCCGGCCTCGGCGAGGTCGACGAGTGCGTTCAGCTCGGCGCGGCTGAACGGCACCCGCTCGGCGGTCGCCTGCACCTCGATGAGACGGCCGTCTCCGGTCATGACGACGTTCATGTCGACGTCGGCGGCGGAGTCCTCCACGTAGTCGAGGTCGAGGCGCGGCTCGCCGTCCACGATGCCGACGGAGACGGCGCCCACGAGCTGGGCGGGCTCGGGCAGCCCGGACTTGCGCGCGGCGAGCGTGAGTGCGACCCAGGCGCCGCTGATCGCGGCGGTGCGCGTGCCCCCGTCGGCCTGGAGGACGTCGCAGTCGATCCAGATCGTGTGCTCGCCGAGCGTGTCGAGGTCGTACACGGCGCGGAGCGAGCGGCCGAGGAGCCGCTGGATCTCGACCGTGCGGCCCTTCTGCTTCCCTGCGCTCGCCTCGCGCTGCGTACGGGCACCGGTCGAGGCCGGAAGCATCCCGTACTCGGCCGTCATCCAGCCGCGGCCTGTCCCCGCGAGCCAGCGTGGGACGCCCTCCTCGACGCTCGCAGTGCACAGGACGCGAGTGGCGCCGAAGGAAATGAGCGCCGAGCCGGTCGCCTGCTCGACGAACCCGGTCTCGATGGCGACGGGCCGAAGCTCGTCGGCACTGCGTCCCTCACGGCTCACCTCGTCACACCCTCGTCACGATCCGCGCGCCACGGTTGCGGTTCTCGACGTTACGCTCGAAGCGGGTGGTGGGATGGGGTGCCCCGTTCCTACTCAGACGCGCGACAGGGATCACGCGGCGGCGAGCTCGAGCTCGCGGACGCTGACCTGGTCGACGCGCGCGATGGGGAGCTGGAGGAAGCGCTCGCCGAGCACCCGGAACTCCTCCGGCGAGCCGGTCGTGAGGAACCGTGTGGAGCCCTCGCGTGCCTGATCGTTCTCGACCCCCTTGCGCGCGAGCGTCTCGGCCACCTCGCGGGCGGTCTCCTCGGCCGAGAAGACGAGCGTCGTCCCACGGCCGAACGCGCGCTCGAACACGCGCCTGATCATCGGGTAGTGGGTGCAGCCGAGGATGACCGTGTCCACGCCGTCTGCCTTCAGCGGCGCCGCGTACTCGCGCACCGCGGCGTCGAGCTCCTCCCCGACCTCGCCCGCCTCGATCAGCGGGACGAGCTTGGGGCAGGCCACCGACACCACGTGCGCGCCCGCATCGAGCGCGTGCACGACGTCCGCGTAGCGCCCGCTCGCCACCGTCGCCTCGGTTGCGAGGAGCCCGATGCGCCGGTTCCGCGTGGCCTGGACGGCGGCGTGCGCCTCCGGGAGAAGCACGCCCACGATGGGGACGCGCAAAGCCTCTTGCAGAGCGGGAAGCGCGGCCGAGGTGGCCGCGTTGCACGCCGCGACAATGAGCTTGACGCCTGCCTGCTCTAGGTAGGCGGCGATCTCGTGCGCGAAGCGCCTGATCTCGGCATGCGGACGCGGCCCGTAGGGGCAACGCGCACCGTCCCCGAGGTAGAGGAAGTCCTCGTGCGGGAGCGTGACGAGGCACTCGTGCAGGACGGTCAGCCCGCCCGCGCCCGAGTCGAAGATGCCGATCGGCCGTGCGTCCACGCCGTCGATTCTAGGCGTGAGAGCGGGCAGCGCCGGGCCGACGGTTGAACACTCCCGAGGAGTGAGGGACACTTTTCGGCGTGTCCGTCGGGTGGGACGAGGTCTTTCCGGAGCCGGCTCCGGTACCGGGGCGTTTTGTCACGCGCAGGCGTGCGGTCGTCGCGGCGCTGGTCACCGCCATTGCGATGGCCGTCGGCGGGGTCGCCTGGCTGCTGACGTACAGCCCGCTCGGGCCGGGCTCCGTCTCGGGCGCGCCCGGAGGGAGCGCCGCCTGGTCGGCGGCCGACACCGGAGTCGGGGACGTCGTCTACTACGTCAGCGCAGGGAAGCCCGGCGTCTTCGAGATCGGCTTCGAGGTGACCAACAGCGGTCGGCTTCCGGTCACGGTCCAGGGGCTTGGATCGCCGACGAGCTTCACCCTCGCCGGGATGGCTCCCTATCCGACCTTCGAGGAGCCCAACAAGGAGGCTGCGGGGAAAATCGTGCCCTTCGAGCCGGTCACGATCGACTCGGGAGATTCACGGTTCCTCATGCTGCAGCTCAGGATCGAAGGCGAGAACGTCTGCACCCAGTCGGGCGGGTCCTTCGTCCCGTCTGATCCCGCTCTGCGCTTTCGTACGCTCGGCATCGTTCCCGGCGAGCAGACCGTGCCGGTGCCCTTCACCGTCGTCGGCATGTGCGGCAACGAGCTTCCGCCCCACTACAACGCTCGACCGGGCCGCTGAACAGCCCGCGCATGGCGAAGGTGGAACCGCCATTCCGGATCGCGACCGTTTGCGGCACTGAGGTCCCGCCGGACCACGACGGGGTCTAGCCCGGCACGCGCTAGCGTTACGCCGTGCTCGAAGTCTGGGACGGACATGATGCCCTCGCCGAGCTCGAGACCTACCTCAACAGCTCGGGCTTCCTCGGCGGGTCTGACGATCTCGCCGCCGAAGTCTTCATCGGCTACAGGAGCGCGCACGCGCTTCGGCGCACGACCTGGCCCGACCCGCCGGAGCCGTGCCGGCTTCCGCTGGTCGCCGCCCGCATCCACCCAAGGAACGAGGAGCGCGCACACCCAGGGCCGTTCCGGATCGGCGAATGGGAGCGCTCCTGGAACGACGAGGGCTACGCGGCCGCCGTGGAAGGCGTCCAGGCGGCGATCGCGCGTGGCGACGTCTACCAGGTCAACCTCGTGCAGCATCTGCACGCCCCCTTTGAAGGGGATCCCGCGGGGCTCGCACCGGCGCTCGCATCGCTGCGCCCGCTCCACCCGACCCCGCTCATCGGGGACGGCTGGGCGGTCGTCTCCGCCTCGCCCGAGCTCTTCCTCGCGCGCCGCGGCGGCCGCGTCTGGA
>DAITAN010000112.1:0-7299 GCA_036824235.1 Gaiellaceae bacterium
TGTTGCAGTATGCCGACGAAGCCCCCGCCAGAGCGGCCCGTGAACACCCCGCCGACCCCGCCGAGCCCCTTACGGAGGTGCTTTTGCGCCTCGGAGAGGAAGGTCGGTACCAGGATCGAGTCGGCGTCCATGACGAGGATCGCGTCCTCGTCGCGGAGCGCGGGCAGCAAGCGGTCGAGGGCCTGGTTGAGGGCCCCGGCCTTCTTGTGCTCGTTCTCCACGGTCTCGAAGACGTAAGCGCCCGCGGCCTCGGCGATGCGCGCGGTGCCGTCGGTGCAGTTGTCTGCACAAACGACGACCATGTCCGGCGGCGCCTCCTGCTCGTGCAGCGACCGGATCGCGTCCGCGATCTGGTCCTCCTCGTTGTGCGCCGGGATGAGCGCGATGACGAGTGCATGCTCGGTCGCGGGGACGCCCGCTCCGGTCCGCTCGGGGATCGGGAGGCGCGAGGTGTCGCGCAGGTGGGTATTGACGCTCACCTCTTCTACGTCGGATGGCCAGCCTGCGCGCCATCTGACCCACCTGTGTCATTCGTGGCTCGGACCCGACGGGCGGTCCGCCGCGCTAGCTTGAGCGGGCGCCGAGAAGGCCGGTGTGGCGGCCGGCGTCGAAGTCCCAGATGAAGCGGCTGAGGCCGTGCTCGAACTCCACGCCCGGTCCGTACGCGCGCCTGTAGTCGACGACCACGACGCCCAGGTCCTCGAACGCGCGCTCGAGCACGCAGCCGCCGCCGTCCCACGCCGTGCAGGCCGCCGGTAGCTCGTAGAGAGGGTCGGCGCCGTGCTCGATCCGGATTCGATTCACGCGCTGCAGCACGTCGTCGAGCGGCTTCGTGGGCACTGCGGGAGCGGGTGCGTCCCGAACCTGAACCTGCATAGCCCAAGTGTACGACCGTGGCAAGATCCAACGTGTGAACCGCCGACTGCACGCCGACGGCTGCGTTCTCGTCGTCATCGATGCGCAGCAGGGCTTTCTCCGGAAGCTGCCGGATGACGAGGCCGCGGTCGTCGTCGATCGGATTCGCTGGTTGTGCGGGCTGGCGGCATGGCTTCGCGTTCCGGTGGTCGTGACGGAGGAAGAGCCCGAGCTGAACGGCGAGACCGCCTCTCCGATCAAGGATGCCCTCGCTCCCGGGACGGTCAGGCACGCGAAGCCGACCTTCGACCTCTCCGCGTGTCCGGAGATACTCGCCGACGTGTCGCGCCACGACCGGGACGCCGTCGTCCTCTGCGGTCTCGAAACCGACGTGTGCGTCGCCCAGTCCGCACTCGGGGTCCTGGACGCCGGGAAGCGGGTTGTCGTCGTCGAGGACGCGGTTGCCTCACCGGGCACGGGTCACGCGCAAGGACTCGAGCGCATGGATCGCGCGGGCGTCGAGCTCATCGGCGTGAAGGGGCTCGGTTACGAGTGGCTCGGGACGGCCGAGCGGGCGACCGCCTTCGGCGTCGCATCAAAGCGCGACACCCCAGCCGGCATCGTGCTCTAGGGCGCTTGTCCCGGGCGCCGCGAGAGTGGTAGCGTCGCCGAACGTAGGCAGGCAACAATGGGGGGTGTTCTCGTGCGACGAATGATCCTGGTTTTGGTGTGCGCTCTTGCCGTCGGCGCTCTGGCGCCCGCGGCGGGCGCATCGAGACCGCCGGTGCAGGATCGAGACTGGTGCCGGCAGGTCCCTCCGACCGCAACCTGGTCGGTCAAGAACATCGAGGTTCTCTGCCGCGTCGACACGATGCGGCACACCTGGAACGCGGACGGGACGCTTGCGACCGACCCGACGACGCCCTCGGGCTACCGGGAGACGCTGACGCAGGCGATCGCGATCAACTTCATCTCGTACGGCAACCCGGAGCGGCAGGACGTGATGTTCATCGCGGGCCGGTTCGGCCTCAAGTCCTTCGACATCACGAACCCGCTCCAGCCGAAGCTGCTGGACTGGCTCGGTGACGGGGTCGACGACCCGTTCGTCGAGGAGGCGAACCCGGGCAACGGGTCGCAGGCCCCGCGCAAGGGGACGTTCGACGACATGTGGGAGAACGAGGACATGGACGTCGACCAGCACCGCAAGCTGGTCTTCCTCTCCCGGGACCCGCGCGCGTACGGCGGGAGCACCGGCAACCCGGCCTCGGAGTCCGGCATCTACGTGATCGACGTCAAGAACCCCGAGCAGCTCACGTTCCTTAGCTTCGCGAAGACGCCCACGGGCCACACGACGACCTGCATCAACGAGTGCAAGTACCTCTGGACGGGCGGGCCCGCGGCCAACACCGACCAGCAGGCGATGGGCTGGGCCGGGCGGCCGATCTTCGTGACCGACGTGCGCACGCCCAAGCACCCGAAGGTCAACCCGAACCCGATCGACCTCGGCCGGAATGACGGGACGATCGACTACTCCCATGACGTCCAGGTCGACGACATGGGCATCGCCTGGGTCTCCGGCCGCGGCGGCACTCGGGGGTACTGGACGGACGGGCGGCACTTCGACCCGATCCTCGGCGCCAACCGCATGGCAACGCCGGAGAATCCGGTTCCGTACGCGGGCGGCGGTTTCGAGGAGACGGTCTTCCCGACCCGCACGTCCTCGCGCTTCATGCACAACGCATGGCGGCCCCTCGGTGACGACGCTCCGGACCCGAGCTACGGCGACCTCATCTACGCGACCGAGGAAGAGTTCGCCGGCGGCTCGTTCCCGAACGGCTGCGCCAACGACGGCCCGCTCTTCATCTCCAGGCTCGAGGGCAGCTACAACGGCGAGGGCTGGCGCTCGACGCCGAGCAGCAAGTTCCGGCTGAAGACCGTCGCCACCTGGCATCCCTTCGGCAAGGAGGGCTCGTCCAACTCGACGGACTGCTCGGCCCACTACTTCCAGATCAAGGACCGCATCCTGTCGATGTCCTTCTACAGCCAGGGCTCGCGGTTCCTCGACATCTCCGACCCGACTGCTCCGACGGAGATCGCCTACTTCCGGCCCGGTACGGGCTCCTGGGCGACGTACCCGCATCGGGGCCTGTACTACTCGGCCGACCGCAACGGCGTCTACATCCTGCGCCTGACGGTCGGGGCCGGCCAGCTCAACAAGGCCGCCGCTGCGCCGCTCCACTCGGCTCTTGCGACGTACGCGCCGGCCGTGGCCGACGCCGATCCTGAAGAGGAGGCCCGCGCGGCGCTCGAGCGACCGCACGGCATTCACTGCAGCCTCCCGCTCGCCGAGTACTAGAGCGAACGAGAGGTTCATCTGCTGCGGGCCGGCCACAAGCCGGCCCGCAGCATGTTCGCCCTCGATAGCAGACGTCGTTCGGCGCGGACGCTGATATATTTGAGTGATCCGCCGCCGATATCACGGAGGAGCCAGATGAAGAGAAGCGCCGATGCGATCGTCGTCGGGGCCGGAGTGATCGGCGCCGCGATCGCCTTCGAGCTTGCGAAACGCGGCTATAAGACCCTGAACATCGACAAGCTGCCGGCAGCGGGCTACGGGCCGACCAGCAACTCGTGCTCGATCGTCCGCGCCCACTACTCGTCCTGGGACGGCGTCGCCATGGCCTACGAGGGGTTTGCCTACTGGAAGGACTGGCCGAACTACCTCGACTTCGAGGACGAGCGTGGGTTCGCGAAGTACATGGATTGCGGGACGGTGCTCTTCAAGAGCAACACCGGCCACCACGAGAAGGTCCTCGAGCACTATCGCGAGCTCGGCGTCGAGTTCGAAGACTGGGACACGGAGACTCTCGCCGAGCGCGTCCCGTACTACGACGTCCATGCGTTCTGGCCGCCGCGCCGGCCCGAGGACGAGACGTTCTGGCAGGAGCCCGACGAGCAGTTGCCCGGCGCGATCTACACGCCCGGCTCCGGGTACGTGAACGACCCGCAGCTCGCCTCGCACAACCTGCAGCGCGCGACCGAGGCCAAGGGCGGCGAGTACCTGTTCAACCGGGAGATCATCGCCATCCGCCGCAACGGAGGCGTGCTGGGCGTGACGCTAGAGAACGGCGAGGAGATCGACGCCCCGGTCGTCGTCAACGTCGCCGGCCCGCATTCGTTCGTCCTCAACCGGATGGCCGATGTCGAGAAGGGCATGAACATCCGCACCCGCGCTCTCCGCCACGAGGTGCACATCGTCCCGGCCCCCGACGACGTCGACTACGAGCACGAGGGGTTTCACACCTCCGACGGTGACCAGGGGATCTACTTCCGCCCCGAGTCCGGCAACAACATCCTCGTCGGAAGCGAGGATCCGGAGTGCGACCCGCAGGTCTGGGTCGAGGAGCCCGACAGCTACGACCGGGACGTGACCAAGGAACAGTGGGAGGCCCAGGTGTATCGGGTGGCCCGGCGCATTCCGGGCGTTCGCATCCCCAACCAGCCACGAGGGATCGTGGATCTGTACGACGTCTCCGACGACTGGATCCCGATCTACGACAAGTCCGACCTCGACGGCTTCTACATGGCCGTCGGCACGAGCGGAAACCAGTTCAAGAACGCTCCGGTCGTCGGCCATCTGATGGCCGAGCTCATCGATGCGTGCGAGAAGGGCCAGGATCACGACTCGGACCCGGTTCAGGTGAAGGTCCCGTACGGCGGCTTCACCCTCGACGCGGGCTTCTACTCGCGCAACCGCGAGATCAATCCGAACTCGAGCTTCTCGGTGAACGGCTGACGTGCAGAGCGGCCAGGTAGCGCTCGGGAACGACGTTCCGACCGGAGCGTCGTTCGCGGAGCGGGCGTACCTGCTCCTCCGTCACCGGATCGTCACGCTGGAGATGCCTCCTGGATCGGCGATCGGCGAGGACGATGTGATGCGCGAGCTCGGCATGAGCCGGACTCCGATTCGCGAGGCGATCATCCGCCTCGCGAAAGACGGTCTCGTCACCGTCGTCCCCCGGCGGCAGACACTCGTCAGCGAGATACGCATCGGTCATCTCGCGGAGATCTCCGAGGTGCGGGCGGAGCTCGAGGGATTTGCGGCCGGCCTCGCGGCGGAGCGGTTCGGGCCCGACGACGCCCTCGAGCTTCGCGAGCTCCTCGGCGAGCTCGATGCGCTCGAGCAGCTCGGTGACCACGCCACTCTCATCGCGCTCGACCGGCAGGTGCACGACTTCGTGTATCGCACCTGCCGGAACTCGTTCCTCCGGGAGGACGGATCCCGCTACTACTACCTCTCGCTTCGGATCTGGTTTCTCGTGCTCGACCGCGTCGCCCGCCTGGCCGAGGCCGTCCGGGAGCACCGAGAGCTTCTTTTGGCGATCGAGTCCGGCGACGCTGTCGCGGCGAGCGAGGTCGCCCGCCGGCACGTGTCCGCGTTCGAGCGGGCGATCAGGCAGGTTCTCTAGCGCGCGCCCACCAGGCGTCGAAGAGCGCAAACGCGCGGGTGGGGGCAGCGGCGCTGTGGACCGCAGCCTGCTCGCGAATCCACTCGGGAGTCAGCCCGTGCTCGCCGAGCCAATCGACGTAGTGGTCCCCCCAGCGACCGGCCAGGCTCGGCGTTACCTCGGGGTGGAACTGGACGCCGAGGTGAGGCCCGAGGCGGAACGCGCTGGGCTCGTCGTCGATGCTTGCGACCAGCGTCGCTCCGTCGGGCACCGTGAACCGCTCGGTGTTGAAGTGGAGCCAGGGACCCCGAGACACGAGGTCGGGGTCGGATGTCCGCGTCTCGAGCCAGCCGACGGCGACGGGGTCTGCGGACACAATCTCGCCTCCGAGCACGGCCGCCAGCGCTTGCCCGCCGAAGCAGATCCCGAGCACGGGGACGCCCTCGCCGACGGCGTCGCCCAGGAAGGCCACCTCGTCCTGGATCCAGCCCGGCTCGGTGTCGTTGACGGAATGGCGCGAGCCCATCGACGCGATCCACTCGAACGACCGCGGGTTGGACGGGACGCCGCCCTCCCAGACCCTCGTCACCTCGAAGGGGATATCTCGCTCGTGCAGCCAGTCTCCGAGCAGCGCCGGCGGGTCGAGCGAGTCGTTCTGGAGGATGAGGCCGCCCGGCACGGCGTCAGAGCGCGACGTAGACGGACTTCGTCTCGAGATAGGCGCCCAGGCCCTCGAGCCCGCGCTCGCGGCCCAGCCCGGACTGCTTCCTGCCGCCGAAGGGCGAGCCGGGGCCGCCGGCGCCCCAGGTGTTGACGTAGATCGAGCCCGCCTCGAGCAGCGCGGCCAGCCGATGGGCCTTGGAGACGTCGCGGGTCCAGACGCCGGCGGCAAGCCCGTACTCGCTGTCGTTCGCCCGTCTCGCGACCTCCTCGACGGACTCGTACGACTGGGCGACGAGCACCGGGCCGAAGATCTCCTCGCGCACGATCGTCGCGCGGTCGTCATCAGAGGTGAAGACCGTGGGCTCGACGAACCAGCCCGTGTCCGCGCTCGTGCCGCCGCCGACCAGGAGCTCGGCCTCCTGCCGGCCGGTCTCGATGTACCCGCTCACTCGCTCCAGCTGCTCGGCGCTCACGAGTGGCCCGACGAACGTCTTCGGATCGAGGCCGGGCCCGGGCACCGTGTCCCTCGCCTTGTCGACGAGAGCCTGGACGACGTCGTCGAACTGCTCGCGCTGCACCAGCAGGCGGGTGGCGGCGGTGCACACCTGGCCCGAGTTGAAGTACGCGGCGGAGAAGGCGTTGTGGACGGCGGCGTCGAGGTCCGCGTCGGGGAGGATGATGTTCGGCGACTTGCCGCCGAGCTCGAGCGTCACGCGCTTCAGGTCGCGGCCGCACCGCGCCGCGATCTCGCGGCCGACCGCGCTCGATCCCGTAAATGCGACCTTGTCCACGCTGGGGTGAGCGACGAGGGCTGCGCCTGTCGAGCCGTCCCCGGTGAGCACGTTCAGGACGCCGGGCGGAAGCCCCGCTTCCAGGGCGAGCTCGCCGAGCCGCAAGGCGGTCAAGGGCGTCTGCTCGGCGGGCTTGAGCACGATGGTGCAGCCGGTCGCCAGCGCCGGCCCGACCTTCCACACCGCCATCAGCAGAGGGAAGTTCCACGGCACGATCTGCGCGCAGACGCCGACCGGCTCACGCCGCGTGTAGCAGAAGATGCCGGTGTCGCCCGTCGGGACGGTCGCCCCCTCGATCTTCGTCGGCCAGCCCGCGTAGTACTCGAAGTACGCGATGGAGTCGGCGACGTCGACCCGCCTGGCGAACTTCAGCGGCTTGCCGTTGTCGAGCGACTCGAGCTCGGCCAGCTCCTGCTCATTCGCCTGCACGAGCTGGGCGAGCGCGTAGATCCGCCGCCCGCGCTCGGCGGCGGACATGGAGCGCCACGGCGAGCCGATCTCGAAAGCGCGCCGCGCCGCCGCCACGGCGGCGTCGACGTCCT
>DAITAN010000113.1:0-7298 GCA_036824235.1 Gaiellaceae bacterium
GCCGGCGGTGCAGCTCCTGCGCGGCCGGGCCGGGCGCCGAGCCGAGCTCCTCGCGGAGAAGGATCCGCAGACCGTCGTACACGCGCAGCGCCTCCGCGACGTTGCCCTCGGCAGCAAGCGCCTTCATCAATAGCCGGTAGCCGCTCTCCCGGAATGGCGCCGCGTCCACGAGCGCGCGGCCCGCGCGGCCCGCCGCGGCGAGCTCGGTGCCGCCCATGCGAAGGCCGACCGAGCCCACGCATTCGAGGGCCCGCAGCCGGACGTCCTCGAGCCACCGGCGACGCTCGTCGATCCACGGCGCGTCGTAGCCGGGGAGCAGCCCACGGTTGGCGATGTAGAGCGCGGTGCGCGCCGGTGCCCAGGCGCGCTCCCACTCTTCGAGAGCGACGGCCGACTCCGCCCTATGAACGCCGACTCCGGCCGCTTCGAGGTCGACCCAGGCGTTCCGAGGGAGGCTGAGCCGCAGCTCGGTCTTGCCGTCCAGAACGCCCTGACCGGCGACACGCCTGACCTTCGAGAGAAGCGATGCGAGGGCGGTCTCCGCGGCGTCCGGCGCGCCGCCCGGCCAGAGGACGTCTATGAGCTCGGGACGGGTGACCATCCGTGCCCGGTTCGCCGCGAGGTAGGCAAAGAGCAGTCGGCCCTGCCTTCCCGGGAGGGCCTCCTCGACGCGCTGCCCGGCTACCTCGGCGACGAGGCGCCCGCAAAGCTGGATCCTCGTGCCGCCGCCCGCCAAGGTTCCTCCAAGGTAACGGCAAGGGGCGGGAGCGACAATGCCGACGTTCACGAGGAAGGAGCAGTCATGGGAAAGGTCGTCAATTGCGAGTGCGGAGAGGTCGTGCGTGCCGAGAGCGACGGCGAGCTGGTCGCGAGCGTGGAGGCTCACGTCGCACGCAACCATCCCGACCTCGTCGGGAAGCTCTCCCGTGAGGACATTCTCGGGATGGCCGAGGAGGAGTAACCGTGCGGCTGCTGGTGAATGTCGTCACCGGTCCGGAGAACGCCACTCGAGCCGCGCTCGGGCTGCTCGTGGCCCGAACAGCAGCGGCGGAAGGCCACGAGGTTCGCGTGTTCCTGGGCGGCGACGGAGTCGATCTCGCCCGTCCCGAGACGGCGGAGGCATTGCATGGGATCGGGACGGGCTCGTTGGCCGAGCACTGGGACGCGCTCGTCGCTGCCGGCGTGGAGATCTCGCTCTCGGCGCGGTCGAGCGAGGCGCGCGGCATCGATGCGGATACGAGAGAGGGCGTCGAGCTGGCGCCGCCGACGCGCATGGTCGAGCTTGCGGAGTGGTCGGAGAAGGCGCTCGTCTACTGAGCCGGGGCGTCGGCGGAGACCACGGCCCACTCGAGCACTGACTCGATCTCCTCCGGGAGCTCGCGCTCGGCGCGCTGCAGCCCGGCGGCATAGGTTTCCGCGTCGAGCAGTCGGAGCGTCGAGATGTAGCGGCCGCGGATGCGCTCCAGCGCGTCCGCCTTCGATATCGACCGGCGCTGCCGCAGCGTGGTCGTTCGGGCCGACACGAAGCCGGCTTCGACAAGCTCGGTCTCGAGCGTTCCGGGCAACGGGAATCGCGTGCGATCGATCTCCCCCACCTCGGGGTACACCGAAGTGAGCCAGTACCACTCGAAATGGCCTTCGGTGAACGTGGCGATCACCGCGCGGCCGCCGGGTGCGAGGACGCGGGCAAGCTCCGGGAGCGCCTGCCGGCGATCCACGAGGTGGACGACGAGCCGCATGACCACACGCTCGAACCAGCCGTCCTTGAAGGGCAGCGCTTCCGCGTGCCCTTGCTTCAGCCCGACGCGCCGCCCCACGGCCGCGCGTGCGACGGCGAGCATCTCCTCGGACGGGTCGACGCCCCAGACGCGCGCGCCCCGCTCGGCGAGCGCGAGTGCGAGCTGGCCCGTGCCGCAGCCGACGTCGAGCGTCCGGCGCCCCTTGAGGTCGCCCTCCTCGATGAGGAGCTCGACGAGCTCCCACCAGCTCTCGTCGACCGGGCGAAGCCGGTCGTAGGCCTCCGCGAGCGGCCCGAAGTCCGGCGAGTCGGTGACGCTAGCGCCCGCCGATGAGCTCGTCGGGGTCGGTCATCGCCTCGATGGCGTGTTGGGCCTCCTCGAGCGCTCCCTCGGGGACCATGACCTTCTGCGGAGAGTCATCCAGAGCCGCCGGATGCTGTTCCACCGCGGGGTGAAGCTCCGACTGGATCCCCGCCGACTGCAGGATCGTCTGGATCTCCTCCGCTTCCGCGAGGTCCCCCGCCACCGCCACCTGAACCATGCTTGTCATGCGGCTCGGCCTCCTCTCGCGTCGCTTTCGCTCCGCCCTTGATGAGTCGGGGGCCGCCCCGCTCCTGGAAACGGACGTCGATGATATCGAAGTCCCTCGGGACCACTGTGTCGGGAAAAACCTCGCGCGCCTCGCGCGCAATCTCGGGCCCGAAGTACCGGTTCGAGAGGTGCGTGAGGGCGAGCATGCGCACGCCTGCGGCGGCCGCGACCCCCGCCGCGCCGACGGCGGTCGAGTGCGCGGTCTCGTCTGCGCGCTCACGCTCCTCCTCGGCGAAGGTCGCCTCGTGGACGAGGACCTCGGCGTCCTTCGCGACCTCGAGAACGCTCGCCGCCGGAGCCGTATCGCCCGCGAGCACGATCTTGCGCCCGGGCCGCGGCGGCCCGAGGACCTGCTCGGGACGAACCTCGCCGCCGTCCGGCAGCTCGACGGGCTCGCCCGCCTGCAGGCGGCCGAAGAGCGGCCCCTCGGGGACTCCCAGCGCCCGCGCGGTCTCGACGTCGAAGCGGCCCGGCCGAGGAAGCTCGACGAATGCGTAGCCGTTGGCGGCGATGCCGTGGGCGACCTTGAACGGGACGATGCGGTAGTCGCCGCGGTCGACGACGTCGCCGTCACGGAGCTCCACGAGCTCGACCGGGTAGCTGAGCTTCCCGAAGATCCGCTGGAGGGCGCCGAAGAGGTCGCGCAGCCCGGGAGGCCCGTACACGGTGAGCGGGAGCTCCCTGCTTCTGAGCGCGAACGTCTTCAGCATTCCCGGCAGACCGAGGTAGTGGTCCGCGTGGTAGTGCGTGAGGAACACCTCCGGGAGCTCGATCAGCCCGATGGTCGAGCGCAGAAGCTGGCGCTGTGTCCCCTCGCCGCAGTCGACGAGCATGCGTTCGCCCCCGCGCCGGACCAGCGTCCCGGCGAGCCCGCGGCGAGCCGTGGGCACCGAGCCTGACGTACCGAGGAAGATGAGATCGAGATCCACGGCGGAAGTCTAGGGGCCGTCCGCTCGACCTGACTCCGGCCGGCCATGCCCTTCGCCCTCGCACCAATGACGGGCACGACGCGTATTCGGTTGTTCGGACGCGGCCAGCGGCCGTGGACAACTCGGACGCTAGGCACCACCCGCCCGTGCGGGCAGGTAGAGGATCGTTCCCGGCTGAAGTCCCATCCCCGCGAGCCCGTTCCGGTCGCGGATGCGCCAGACGCCTTCGCGGGGATCGCCGCCGTAACGCGAGGCGGCGAGCTGCCAGAGGGTGTCCCCGGACTGGACGACGTAGCGCTCCTCCTGGCCCGCGCCGCTCGACGGACGGGGAACTGCGAGCAGCAACGCGCCGACGAGAGCGCACAGGATGAGAAGCGATCGCCAGGGGAACATGTGTTCGTATGGTAGCCACCCCGGCGGACGGAGTCCAGTGCGTGCGTCCCGAGGCACGAAGCCTTGGACGACGGCGATGCGCGAAGCTTCAGTCGAGCGTGATCAGGTGCGGGTCCGCGTCCACGATGACCGCCAGCGAGTGGCCGGGCGCGCGACGGCGTTCAGTAGGGCTGCCCGGGTTCACGATCCAGGCATCGCCGTGCTTGGTGACCTCGGGAAGGTGCGTGTGGCCATATGCGACCACGTCGCACTCCGGGAACCAGGCCACGAGGCGGTCGTGGCGCCCCTGCGCCGGCCCGGGGTCGTGCACAAGCCCGATCCGAAGACCCTCCGCCTCCACGACCGCCCGCGCGGGCAGCGACGCCTTGAGGTCGGGCTCGTCCATGTTCCCGTGCACCGCCTCGATCCGGACGATGGCCCGCAGCTCTTCGAGAGCGGCGCTCGCCGTCACGTCCCCGACGTGCAACGCGACCGACGCCTGCTCGAGCACCCGGATGCACCCCTGCGGAAGGGCGCGGTCGCCGCGCGGGAGATGCGTATCGCCGAAAAGCGCGATCAGAAGAGGCCTTCGACGAAGCGACCGTCGCGATAGACGACCTCGCCGTCGGCGTAGACCTCGCTGCCGGTCCGCAGGTCGCAGACCAGGTCCCAGTGGAGCGCGGACTGCACGGTTCCCCCGGACTCCGGATACGACGCTCCCAGCGCGAGGTGCATCGTGCCGCCGATCTTCTCGTCGAAGAGCGTGTGCCCGGTGAACTCGGTGATGGCCTCGTTGAGGCCGAACGCGAACTCGCCCACATGCCGGGCGCCGTCGTCGAGCTCGAGCATGCTCAGGAGAAGGTCCTCCCCCTCCTCGGCGCTTGCCCGAACGACCTGGCCCTCGCGGAACTCGAGCTCGATGCCGCTCAGCCGGCGGCCCGAGTACGTCGCCGGATACGTGAAGCGCACGACGCCGTCGACCTGGGTCTCGACCGGCCCGGTGAAGATCTCGCCGTCGGGGAAGTTCTCCTTGCCGTCGCAGGGGATCCACGTCCTCCCCTCCACGCCGAGCGTAAGATCCGTGCCGTCGCTCACCACGCGAATCGTCTTCCGCCCGCCGAGCCAGTTTCCGAGCTCGGTGTAGCCGGCTCCGAGCGCCGTCCAGTCGGCGACGGGATCGGCGTGGTCGAGCAGCCCGGCGCGGAAGACGAAGTCCTCGTACTCCTCCAGGGACATGTTCGCCTCCTGGGCGGTCCCGTTCGTCGGGAAGACCGTGATCACGGCACGGAGCTCACCCGAGCTCGCGCGCCGGAAGTGAATGCGCCGGAGCGGCTCCCGGGCTCGCTCGGCGCGGGCGAGCCGATCGGGGTCGACGCTCGTGTTACCCCGTGTATTGACCTCGGCCTCGATGGCGATGCGGACGTCGGCGCGCTCGACCTCGGCCCGGCGCAGCGGCGTGATCCAGTCGACCTGCGCGTCGCTCCCCTCGCGGAGGAGCAGCTCGGAGGTTCCTTCGAGGTCGACGCGAAGGTGCGGATGGGCACCGGCCTCCAGGACACGGCGCCAGATGGCCTGGACGAGCGGCGCCGCGGCCGGATCCGTATCGATGCAGACGAGGTCGCCCTCCTTGATCCCTGTCGAGTAGTCGACCAGGACGCCGGCGAGGCGCTCGAGGCGGGAGTCAGCCACCGACCGCGCTCTCGACGACCTGGAGGGCGGGCTCGGCGAGGAAATGTCCGTTCTTCCAGATCAGCTCGCCGTCTGCGTAGACCTCTCCCTCCTCGCGGAGGTCGCAGATCATGTCCCAGTGCAGGCCCGACGTGTTCCGGCCCCCCGCCTGCTGGAACCCGGAGCCGAGCGCCAGGTGCATCGTCCCGCCGATCTTCTCGTCGAAGAGGATGTTGCGCGTGAAGCGGTCGATCTCGTAGTTGAGCCCGAACGCCACCTCGCCGAGCACGCGGGCGCCGGCGTCCATGTCGAGGAGCGACTGGAGGTAGTCGTTGCCGCGCGAGGCCTCGGCGTGGGCGACCCGCCCCTCCTCGAAGCGCAGCCGGATGTCCTCGACCTCGCGCCCATGGTAGACGGCCGGGAACGTGTAGCGGATATCGCCCTCGGTCTCAGTCTCGATCGGGCTCGTGAAGACCTCGCCGTCGGGCATGTTGTAGCGCCCGTCCGCCGCGAGCCAGCTGCGGCCGTCGACGCCGAGCCGCAGGTCCGTGTCTGGCCCGACTATGCGCAGCTCGCGGACGGTGCCCAGCTCCGCGGCGCGCGCACCGAGCCCCGACGAGGCGCCGCGCCAGTGCGACGCCGCATCCTCCTCGTGGACGTGGCAGGCAGCGAAGACGAAGTCCTCGTACTCGGCGAGGGACATCTCCGCCTCCTGCGCATGGCCATTCGTCGGGAAGAGCGTTCCGCACCAGGTCATCTCGCCCTTGGAGATCCGCTCCCAGCGCCGGTTCGACAGCTTGCGGTTCGCCGCGATGTGCTGTGCGTGCCGATCGGGGTCGACGCGTGAGAGCGAGCGCGTGTTGACCTCGGACCAGATCGTCACGATCGCGTCCAGCTGCTCAATCTCCTCCCACTGGATCGGCGAGATGTACGTGACCTGCTCCTCGGAACCGTTGTGAAGGAGCTCTTCACCGAGACCCGGCAGGCCGACGTTCGTGTACGGGTGCGCCCCGGCGCGAAGCGCTGCGCGATAGCACGCGAGCGCGAGTGGCGAGCCCACCTCGAGGGTGTCGATCCGGACGACCTGACCCTCCTTGAGGGCCAGCGAATAGTCGACGATGAGGCTGCCGAGGCGCTCGACGCGTGGGTCAGTCACCCGCCCGTTATACCCGACGGCAGGCGCTTCAAGACGGCGTCAAGTAAGCCGTCAGGGCCGAAACGGACAGGGTCGTCGGCAGGTAACCCGGTCTCGGCGGCGATGGCCTCGACGGCTGCTCGCGCCTCCTCATCCGAGAGGCGGCCAGTGTTGACGGCGACCGCCGCGACGGGCGCCGGGCGCACCGGGAGAGCAAGTTGCTCGTAGAGGGAAACCAGCTCGGGAAGGGGCGGAATCGGGTGGCCGGGGACGCCCTCGATCTCGACGTCGCCCGCCCGGTGCACGAGCACGAGGACGTGCGGGGCGGCGCCGTGGTAGAGGCCGAGCGTGACGCCCGAGAACTGCGGGTGCAGGATCGCGCCCTGACCCTCGACGAAGAGGAGGTCGCCCCGCGTTGCGCCCTCGACTACGAGTCTCTCCCCCGCGCCGGCGAGGAAGTCGGAGACGACCGCGTCGACGGCGATGCCCCAGCCTTCGATCATGATCCCGGTCTGGCCCGTGGGGACGAACACCGAGCGGATCCCGCGTGCGCGGGCGGCACGGTCGAGCTCCACGGCAACGGTCTTCTTACCCACGGCGCAGTCCGATCCGACGGTAAGGACGACGGCCGCTCCGTGCGTGAGGTTCTCGCCGGTGGGGACGCTCAGGTCGGCAGGCGGCCTGCGATAGTCGCGAAGCTCAACGCCGTGCTCGACGGCGAGCGCTGAGAGCTCCGTGTCGTCCGCGAGGAACTCGTGCATGCCGGCCTCGACGTCGAGCCCCGCCTCGATCGCCTCGCGCAGAATCCCCCGCCAGACGGGCGGAAGGCGCCCGCCCGCGACGGCGACGCCCACGATCGCGGTC
>DAITAN010000114.1:0-7284 GCA_036824235.1 Gaiellaceae bacterium
GGTCATCCACTACCTCCAGAACCGTTCGGGGGTCGAGAGCTTCGCCCTCGTGGACGACCGGGGGCGGCTGTGGAGCTACCGCGCCTGGGTGCGCGCCCCGTCCGCAAGTCTCCTGAAGGCGATGCTGCTCGTCGCCTACCTCAACCGCGACTCGGTGCGGGGGCGGGCGCTCACCGACTCTGACCGGCGCCTGCTCGGGCCCATGATCCGCTGGTCGGACAACGCGACCGCCGGCTCGGTGCTCAACATCGTCGGCGCCTCGGGTCTCAATCGCGTGGCGAGACGGGCGAACATGCACCACTTCAAGCTGCGCTCGCCGTGGGGTCTGTCGACGACGACGGCCCGCGACCAGGCGCGCTTCTTCTACCGCATCGACAGCCTGATGCCGTCCCGGCACCGCGCCTACGGCATGAACCTCCTGCGCAGGATCGTCCCTTCGCAGCGGTGGGGGATCCCGCCTGTGAAGCCCGACGGCTGGTTCATCCACTTCAAAGGCGGCTGGGGGACCGGCACGGGCCGCGTCACGCACCAGTCGGCGCTGCTCAAGACGGCGACCAAGCGGATCGCGCTCTCCGTCATCACCGAGTGGAACCCGAACCATACGTACGGGACGTGGACGATCCGCGGCGTTGCCTCGCGGATGCTGAAGCGGCCGCTCCCGCTCGCCCCGCAGTAGCAGTCACCGGGCAAACGAAAACGAGGAGCCCGGAAACTCTCACCTCGGCCGGCTGCGGCAACCGCCGAGGATGTCCGCGCTCCTCGCTTTCTAGGTTGGGTATCGGCCTCTCGGGAGCGTTCTTGAGGCCCTCCGCACAATTTGCTTACAGATCGGGTTAAGGCGTTTGGGAATGCCGCGCCCCGGCGATCTACCGCTCATGCTCCGTGGCTTCAGGCTCGTCGTTCTGATGTGGGTCGCGCGGCGCGCCTGGAATCTCTGGCAGCGCCGTCGCGCGACGCGCGCAGGTCCCCGTTAGGGAAAGCGCGAGTTCGCGGGATCGAGGTCGAGGCTGCCGCCGTCCCTGCACTCCGGCGGGACGCGGTACTCGGCGGTGTCCAGGCCGCGGCCGCTGTTCTCGGCGAGCTGCTGGGCCATCAGCCGCCGTGCGTCGTCCTCCCCGAGGCCGAGCCGCTGCCCGAGCTCGACGCCCGACTGCACGGCGTAGCACTCTGTCGTCCCTTCGTCGCGCTCGCCGCGCAGGTGCCAGGCCTCGTGGGCGAGCACCGCGATCCCGCGCGCCGTCTGGCTCGAGGTCACGTCGCCGTCGAAGGCCAGCCGGTAGAGGTCGAGGCAGCGCTCAGGCGTCAGGTAGGCGAGATCGCCGCCGACTTCCGCGACCCCGTCGGTGTGCTGGACGGCGCCCACGAACTCGCCGGACTCATCGCAGCGGATGCGAACCGGCTTCTCGGCGATGCGGGAGGCCTCGGCCGAGAAGCGCTCCTGCGCCTCCGCGCGGGTCTGGGTCGAGAGGGAATCCCACCCGGTGTTCCGGTCCACTAGCCAGAACGTGAGCGCGAGCGCGGCGATGATCCCCACGCCCCACAGGAACCGGCGCACGGCGTGCCAGCGGCTCTCGTCCTCCCAGTACTCGTCGTCGTCCTCCTCGTCCTCATCCTCCGGCAAGGCGAGGTAGCCGTAGAGCTCACGGTCGACGGGCTGCGGCCCGCGATCCGGCCGCGGCGCCGCCGGGCGTCCGAGTGCCCCGAGGAAGAAGTTGATCTCGAGCCCGAGCGCGATCACGAACGCGACCCAGACGGGGATCGTCGAGCGCAGATCGTGGACGCCGAAGATCCAGGCGACCACGAAAACCGCCAGGGCGATCCGCAGCGCCAACGTGAGCATGGGCGCCCGGTCCAAGAGCCTGTGCACGACACGGACGGTAGTCCGGCGGGCCTGGTCTCCGCCGATGTTCGGATTTCGTGACCCGGCGCACAGTTCTGCCGCGGGGGGCGTCTGTTCTGATGACCCAGCAGTTCGGTCAGCGGAGGGGATATGGGGAGCTACGGCACGAGGATGTTGACGCCACTCTCGTGTCGCCTGTCCATTTGGCGCGTCCGCGCAAGCCGACCGGCCGGCTGCTGGGTCGCTTTTTGGACACGGGCCAATTGAGAGGGGAGCTCATGCGCAGGATCGGAATCGGAGGGGTGCTCGTGGCCGCCGTGCTTGCGCTGGCCACGTCGGCGGCCACGGCGCCGTCGAACGACAGAGAGTTGCTGAAGGACGAGCGCCACTTCCTCGAGCAGTCCAAGAAGACGTACACCGGGGGCCAGAAGGCAGCCCAGGCGAGGAACATGGAGGTCGTCGGGCAGAACGACCTGGGTGGACGCGGCTTCAACGCTGACGTGTGGGTCCACGAGGGCTTTGCCTACGTCGGCCACTGGGGCTTCAGCGACTCGGCGAACGGGTCGAAGACGCGCTTCTGCCCGTCGCCGCCGAAGAACGGCGTCGCGGTGGTCGATGTCAGCGACCCGGCGAATCCCGTCGTGGTCTCGCGCCTCGTCAACCCGACGGGCACATCGGCCGAGGACGTGACCGTCTTCCAGGCTAGGTTCGGGCCTTCCGCTGGACGTGATATCGCGGCGATCGGCCTGCAGGTCTGCGGCGGCTCTCGACTCGACACGAGCTTCGCGCGGGGCCTGATGCTCTTCGACGTCACCAACCCAGCGAGCCCAGTTCGGATCGGCCTCCTCGACACCGGCTGCTGCACTCGCGGCGTGCACGAGCTCGAATTCGAGCACCGCGGGGATCTCGCACGCACCTTCGTCTACGCATCGGTGCCGACGAGCGAGTACGAGGAGCCGGGCTCACCCAGCGGGTACCGCGACCTGCAGGGCCGCGGCGACTTCAGGCTCATCGACGTGACGAACCCGGCTGCTCCCGTGGAGGTGTCCGACTGGGGCGTCATCCACGACGCGGGCGGGCCGCTCAACCCGGGCCAGGGCTGCGACCCAGACTCGGTGTACGGGCACAGCGTCGAGCCCTCCGCAGACGGGAAGCTCGCGTTCGTCTCCTACTGGGACAGCGGCTTCGTCGCCCTCGACGTAACCGACCCTGCGCGCCCTGTGCTCCGGGGTCACACGGTCTACGGGACGGATGAGGACGGCGACGCACACTCGTCCATGTACGACGACGCACGTGGGCTGCTCTTCTCGGCCGACGAGGACTTCGGCAAGAACTGCGGGCCGGAGATCGAGCCGGGGTACGGGTACCTGCGGATCTGGGACTACTCGAACCTCGCGGCGCCGAGGCAGATCGGCGAGTACAGGACACCGAACTCTGGCGGTCGCCTGCCCGTGGGCTCGGGCGACTACACGATCCACAACCCGATGCTCATGGGAACCGACGTGTACATCTCCTGGTACTCCGACGGCGTGCGCGTGGTCGACGCGAGCGACCCGACGAACCCGGAGGAGGTCGCGTATTTCGTCCCGCCCGCGGGCCAGAACCCGGTCAAGCCCGCCCAGCGCGCGACGCTCTCCCAGATGCCGCAGGTCTGGGGCGTCTTCGTTGACGAAGAGACCGGGCTCGTCTACGCGAGCGACATGAACACAGGTCTCTGGATCCTCCGCCGGACCGACTGACCGGCGAGGAGGGTGAACGGCACGAGCGGCGCCTCCGGGCGCCGCTCGTTCGCCTTAGGGCCGCCGACGTCTCGGTGTCCCCCAAGAGGGTGATTTTTGGCGTGGGAGCGCGGGTTTGAGACGGATGCGGCGTCTGTGCGGATACGGGATCGAAGTTCCGCACGACTGACGGAGGCCAAGCCGCATGAAGTTCCGACGCCATCCAGTCCGCGTGATCGCGCGCGTTGCCACGCAGCCTCGAGCGCTGCAACCAGGAGGGGAGAGCGGACAAGTGGCCGTGCTCATGGCCGTCTTTTTCACCGTGCTGATCGGCGGCGCGGCGATGGCGACCGATGTCGGCTCCTGGTATCGAGCTGACAAGGCCGCTCAGGCGACCGCTGACGCGGCAGCCCTCGCAGGTGCGCAGGGCCTACACCTGAGCACAGCAGATGCCTCGGCCCTCGCCGAGCAGTACGCGACGAAGAACGGCGGCGGCAACATCGAGATCACGTTCGGCAGGAGAGTCGTGGCGAACGACCTCATCACGGTGACCGTGTCCCGCCCCGCGCCCGGGTACTTCAGCAAGCTGTTCGGGATCGACGAAGTCGAGGTCACGGCGCGCGCGACGGCGCGCGCCGGCATCCCTTCCAGAGCGCGCGGTGTCGCTCCGATTGGCGTCGACGAGCAGCACCCGATGCTGCAATGCCGCTGCTGGGGCGAGCCGACCCAGCTCTCCCTGCGGAACCTGCACGACCCGGGCGGTAGCGACGCCGCCGGCGCGTTCAGCCTCGTCAACTTGGACAGCCTCTACAACACGGGGAACGTCGGTGCCCAGACCCTCGCGGAATGGATCCTCGACGGCTACGACGGCGAGCTGCCGGTCGGCATCTACCGCTCGGCGCCCTCGGCCGACTTCAACTCCGGCCACATCAGGAGCGCCATCAACCAGCGGCTGGGCACGGAGCTTCTCTTCCCTGTCTACCGGTCGATCACCGAAGGGGGCTCACAGGCTGAGTACGACGTGGTCGCCTGGGTGGGCTTCGTCCCCACGTCGTTCACCGGTGGCGGAAGTCGCGGGACGATTCACGGATACTTCACGCAGGTCATCTGGCAGGGGCTCGCGGACGAGACCGGGACCGTGCCCGACCTCGGGGTCCGGGCGATCTCCCTCGTCGAGTGACGGTCCTGGTGCGGGCGGGCGATTGGGCTACCCGGCCGTCGGCAGCGTCCAGTCGAACGGGATCGCGCCCGAGTGCGGGTCGATCCGATACTTGTCCGGGTCCTCGCGGTCGAAGGGGCGCGTCGGGAAGTTCAGTACCTGGGCGTCGGTATCGCCCCAGTTCTGATCGCCGTGCCACACGCCGGGAGGGATGAGCAGCAGGGCGCGCGACTCCCCCGTGAGGTGGAACTGGGCGAACGCGCCATAGGTTGGCGAGCCCACCCGACCGTCGTGAAGCACGACTCGCACGCTTCCGGCGCAGAGGAAGTACCGATCGGCCTGTTTCAGGTGCATGCCCCAACCCTTGATCCGCCCGGGCCGGATCGTGAAGCAGTACGCGTACACGATCGGCTCGTCCCAGAAATCGTTGCTGAAGTTGACGATCTCGGTGAGCGTGCCGCGGTGATCGACCTGCGGCGTCGCGCGGACGTACACGACCCCGTCAATGCCGGTCTTGAGTCGTTGGCCGGCGGCGTCGACCGTGGGCGCGTCCTGATCGGCACGGGGCAGGACCTCGTCCGCGAGGTCGTACCGGCTCCGGATCGCCTCGGGAAGGGATGCGGGATGGTCGCCGTGCTCGTCGATGCGCGTCAGCTTACTTGCGTTCCCGCCTTGAGAGACTCGATCGTCGCGTTGAGGTGCGCCAGGTAGAGCCGAGCGTCGTGCAGGTGCTGCTCGGTCCGCGCGAGCTTCTGCAAGGCGGACTGCAGCGCCCGCTCTCCGAGCTCAGCGCGAAATGCCGGGTCGGCCAATCGTTCGGCGACAGCAGCGATCTCCCGAAAGCGGTCCTCGATCGTCCAGTCGGCCCGCCACAGGTCGGGAAAGTTCACGGAAGTCACTCGTGTGCCGGCAACGGCGGCAAGGCCGGGGCTCGCGGCGAACTGCTGCCACATGTACAGCGTCGGGGAAAGGCCCTCGGGCGCCGGACGCCACCCAACTGGGAGCTCGCGGTAGGCACGGCGCGTGTGGGCGACACACGTCAAGGCGGCACACGTCGTCCCGGCGAGGATTTGTTCGCGCACGTACGGAACCCCGAGGTCGATGAGCTCGATCTCGTGCTCGCCGCTCGTATGAACCATGACCCGCACGCCGGTCGAGAAGTCGGCGGCGTCGAGCAGCTCGGCCATGTAGGCGACGTGGTCGGACAGCCACAGGTCGTCGTCGGAGAGGTAGCAGACGATGTGGCCGCGGGCTTCCTCGAGTGCCAGGTGACGGTTTCGCTCGCCGTGACGCTCGCCCTTCGGGAAGTCGAGGAAGCGGACACGCGAGTCGGCACGCTCGAGCTCGAGCGCCGCTTCGCGGGTCTCGGCCGTGGCACCGTCCCCGACCACCAGCACCTCGATGTCCTCGACGGTCTGCGCGAGGGCGCTGCCGACCGACAGCGACAGGGTGGGGCCGTGGTTATGCGTGGGGACGAGAACGGTCGCCAGCGTCACCTGTTCGCCTCGGTCGGAGTGCGGAAGATCGCTGCACGGATCACGGGCGACTGGGCGGCGCTCATCCCGCGAGTGTAACGGGGGCACGGGGAGGGTGTTGCCCGCGAGGGCGACACCCGCCGAGCTACCCCTAGTTACTTTGGCGCCCTCGGAGTAGGCTCAGGCGTTCCTGGCGACGTTTCTGCGGCCAGAGGCTTGCGGCGGCGGGATCGGGCAGGGCAATCCCCGAAGGGAGGTCTGACCAATGCCGAGAATCAGGAGCGGGAAATAGGCCACGGGTCGGGCGACGGCGCCCTCGTCGAGGGCGCCGTCGACGACGTACCCCCTCACGCTCGCGGTCCCACGAGACGCACGCGGTCGGTGCTCAGAATGTGTTCGCGGCCGACTTCCACTCCTGGAGGCGCTGCGCGATGAGCTCGGCTCGCTTCTCCTCGCTCCCACCGTCCAGCACCTCGAGGTCTGAGGGGTCGGCTCGAAGGTAGACGCCGGAGGTCCGGGCATTCAGCGCGGGGTCGCGATCCGACCGCGTCGTCCAGTACCCGGTGGCGCGGTCGGCGGTCTCCACCTTGATCTCGCCGGTGCCCTCGAGCTGCGGGGCATTCGGGTGCCGAGGGCGCTCGCCCTTCCAGAAGTACAAGATGCCGGCCGGATCCCTCTGCTCCTTCGCAGCCTCGCTCCAGTAACGGGCCGAAAGGGTGCCGTCCTCCTGCCAGGCCCGGCCGGTCACGTTCAGGCCACCGTCGCGGTCCCGCGAGATGCGCAGGAGGCTCACCGCCGACGGTTCTTCCTCGCTCCGCAAGGTGAGCGAGAGCTGCCACCACAGCCCCTCGACCAGTCCGCGGCGACCCTCGGTTTCGATCGCCTTGCGGAGCTTCTGGTTGATCTCGCGAACCTCCGCCGGGCTGGTGGCCGGGTCATAGCGGACGGAGGTCAGCCCGAGCAGATCGCTCGGCAGCTTCGAACCGTTCGCGTGGAGGATGAACGTGCGCCGGATGCCGAGCGCGCCACCGAACAGTCCGGCCTCGAACACCACGTTGTCGCGCGGCGACGCCTGGCCGGACTGGGACGCAT
>DAITAN010000115.1:0-7132 GCA_036824235.1 Gaiellaceae bacterium
CGGCGGTCTCGGCGAGGTCATGGAGGCGGTGGCGCGCGGCGCCAAGGACGCGGGCGGCACGACCGTCGGGATTCTTCCCGGCGAGAGCACGCACGACGCCAACCCGTGGATCGACTACGCGGTCGCCACCGGGACCGGCCATGCACGGAACCTCGCAGTCGTAGCGTCGTGCGAGGCGGCGCTAGCCGTCGGCGGCCGCTGGGGCACGGCCGCGGAGATTTCCTACGCGCGCGTGCTCGGCCGCCCGGTCGTCGTCCTGGGCGACGGGCCCGGCGTCGAGGGCGACGGCGTCGAGCACGCCGAGACGCCGGCGGAGGCCGTGGAGCTCGTCCTCGGCCTGGTAGGAATCCGGTAGGAATGGCTCTCGAGATGCGCACCGAGTGCGAGCGCTGTGGAGCGGCCCTCGCGGCCGATGGAAACGCGCGGATTTGCAGCTATGAGTGCACGTTCTGCCCTTCGTGTGCCTCGGCGCTGGAGGAAATTTGTCCCAATTGCGGCGGCGAGTTGGTCGTCCGCCCGCGCCGGCTCGCCTAAAGGGTTCATCAGGCGCTGCCGAAAGCCGCACCACCGGATCATGGTTGTGCGTATGCGGACAATTGTCACTCTTTCGATCCTCGCGATCGTGCTCGGCGCGGCCGCTCCCGCGCAGGGAGCTGTCAGCTGCGGCTTCGCCGCCGGCACGGCGACCGTGAGCATGACCGCAGCAGGCGACTCCGCCTCGATCGCCGTGGGCACGGGTGCTAACGCCGGACGGATCGTGGTCGGCGTTACGGCGTGCGCGGCCGCGACGACCGCGAACACGGACACGATCGTCGTCAACGGCACCACGGGCGCCGAGAACGTCACTATCGACCTCAGCGGTGGTCAGTTCGCGCCAGGCGTCTCCGTCGAGGGCTCCGGCCTCTCCGAGATCGAGTTCGTGGTCGACCTCTCGACGGGCGTTCTTGACCGAGTGACGTTCACCGGCAGCGCGGGCGACGACTCGATCGTCCTCGGCACCTCCGGGGCGAACATCGACGGTGACGATGACGTCGACGTCACCCTCACCGGCGTCGAGCTCGGTACCGCCAACGGAAGCGGTGGGGCCGACGTCGTCTCAGGTGCGGGAGACCTGGTCACCGGCAGCGCGACCTTCCTTTTCCTGACCGTGAACGGCGACAGCGGCGACGACGCGCTGGCCGGCGGACAGGGCGACGATTCGATCACCGGCGGCACCGGGAGCAACGTTCTCTCGGGTGGAGACGGCGACGACACCCTGACGGGTGGTCAGGGCGACGACACCCTCGCCGGCGGGATGGGCGGGGACACTCTGACCGGAGGGCTCGGGAACGACGTCTTCGACGAGGGTGACTCGCTGAGCGGCACTGACACGATGGCTGGCGGCGGCGGCAACGATTTCCTCACCTACGCCGCGCGAGCGGCCGGCGTCACGGTGACGATGGACGGAGTCTTCGACGACGGCGAGGCCGGCGAGTCGGACAACGTCGGCGCCGACATCGAGGACGCGATCGGCGGGAACGGAGACAACGTGCTGGTCGGAAGCACCGCGGGCAACGACCTGACCGGCGGGCCCGGCAACGACGTCATCGACGGAGGCAGCGGCGACGACACCCTGAGCGGCGGCCTCGGCAACGATCGCCAGACAGGCGGAGCCGGCAACGACTTCGTGTTCGGCGACGACGGAGACGACACGATCCTCGAGGGCGCCGGAAACGATGCGGTCGCGGGCGGAGGCGACGTCGACCTGCTCGACTACTCCGGAGTGACCGGAGGCGTGACGCTCTCGCTGGGAGATCCGTCTCCGCAGCCCACCGGCGGCGCCGGCACGGACCTGGTCACCGAGTTCGAGAACCTTACGGGCGGCAGCGGAGCTGACGTCCTCGGCGGGGACGCCGGCTCGAACGTCCTGTCGGGCGGCTCGGGCAACGACATTTTCCACGGCGACGCGGGCGACGACTTCATCGACGGCGACCTCGGCACCGACAGCGTCGACTACTCCACGTTTATTGAAGACGTCACCGTCGTGCTCGGCCCGGTGAGCGGCGCGAGCCCGGGCTCGGCGACGACTGCGAGTACCGGAACGGACGTCCTGGTGGCCATCGCGAACATCACGGGCGGTTCCGGGAACGACTCGATCACCGGCGAGGCGGGACCCAACGTCCTGAACGGGAACGACGGCGACGACACGCTCGCCGGCCTTCGTGGGAACGACACCCTCGACGGTGGAGCCGGATCGGACACGCTGGACTACTCCGCGGCTGACGCCGGAATCACGCTCAACCTCGCGAACCTCGCCGCCCAGAACACCGGAGGCGCGGGCACCGACACGCTGCTGGCGGACGAGAACGTGACCGGTTCACCGTTCGGCGACATCCTCACCGGCACGGTGGGCGGCAACGTCCTCGACGGGGGCGACGGCATCGACACCGCCGACTACTCGACTTCCACCTTTGGCGTCACGGTCGACCTTTCGGTCGCCGGCGGCCAGGACACGGGGAACGCCGGAACGGACATGCTCGTCGCCATGGAGAACGTCACCGGCGGCTCCGGCAGAGATTCTCTCAGCGGCGAGATCGGCGCGAACGTGCTCACCGGCGGAGCCGGGAACGACACGCTGCGCGCGACTGCCGGCGGTGACCTGCTCGACGGCGGAACGGGAGTCGACACGGTCGACTACTCGCTGCGCCCGCCCGGAGTTGTCGTGAGCCTGACGACGGGGACCGGCGCGAGCGCCGGCGCTGCCGACATCGTCACGGCGGCCGAGAACGTGATCGGGAGTGCCGGGGCCGACTTCCTGATCGGTGACGGCGCGGTCAACTCGCTCGACGGCGGCCCCGGCGATGACAGGCTTCGAGGCCTCGCTGGGTCGGACTCCCTCACCGGAGGCGGTGGCTCGGACACGGTGGACTATTCGACGTTCTTCCCCACGAATCAGCGGATCGGGGTGGTCGTGAACCTGACGACCGGCGACGCCGTCGGAGACGGCGCCGATTCGCTCTCCCTCATCGAGAACATCCGCGGCTCGAGCTTCGACGACCGCCTGGTGGGAAATACGCTCGCCAATACCCTCCAGGGCTCTGGTGGCGCTGACTACCTCCTCGGCGGCGCGGGCAAGGACGTCCTGCGCGGGGGCGACGGCAACGACACGATCCACGCCCGCGACGGCGTCCGGGACGAGGTCTTCGGGGACGCCGACCGCGATCGGGCGCGAGTGGACCGGGGCCGGGACATGGTCCGCAGCATCGCCGTCTTTCTCCGCTAGCCAGCTCCCAGCATCCGGCGGAGGAGGGTGAGTGCTGCCTCCTTGTCCAGGAACTCGTTGAGGTTGCCGCACTTCGGAGACTGGACGCAGGAGGGGCAGCCGTCCGCGCACGGGCAGCCGGCGAGGAGGCGCTCGGTGTCTGCGACCCAGCCCTCGAGCTCGTCGTAGCCGCGCCGCGATATGCCGACGCCGCCGGCGTGGCCGTCGTAGACGAAGACCGTCGGGCGGCCGGTCTGCGGGTGGAGGTTGGTCGAGAGGCCGCCGATGTCCCAGCGGTCGCACATGGCCCAGAGCGGGAGGATCGCGATCATGGCGTGCTCCGCCGCGTGGAGGGCGCCGAGGAGCTTCGGGAGCGGCTCGAGGCCGTCCAGCTGCTCGGGGTCGGGGACGTACCAGATCGCCTCGGTCTCGAAGGTCGAGGGCGGGAGATCGAGCGTCACGAGGTCGAGCGTCGCCTGGTCGCGCACGGACTTCTTCTGGTAGGCGACGACCTGCTCGGTGACGCTGACGCGGCCGAAGAAGACGTCCATGCCCAGCCGGCGCGCCTCCAGGTCAGCTTCCTCGATCGCCGTCATCGTCTCGCGCTTCGCCTGCGTGTAGTAGTCGCTTGCGAACGGCTCCACGACCGCGGCCCGCCCCTCGAGGTCGAGCTCGAGGACGCGGAAGGATTCGCCCATGTGGAGGTAGATCGCGCCTTCGTGCACGGTCGAGGGAGCGCGCTCGCGCTCGACGATCCCCAGGACGGAGCCGGTCGCCGCATCGACGACGGTCACGGACTCCGGGCTCGCCGAGCGCAGCCCGATGCGACCGGCCGGGTAGTCGCGACCGGCCCAGACGATGCCGGCCTTCGTCTTCCGCAGCTCCCCGCCCTCGACGAGCGCTTCGGCCCGCTCAAGCGCGGCGTCGCCGAGCGTCTCCCGGTCGCGGTCGTCGATGGGTCCCTCGAAGGCGGCCGAAAGCACGTGGCCGTCGAGGATGCGGGGATTCGAGTGGTCGAGGATGGCCGACTCGACGCGGCGTCCCATCAGCGCCTCCGGCTCCCGCATGAAGAACTGGTCGAGCGCGTCCTCGCTCGCGACGAGCACCGCCAGGCCATGGCTGCGCCGGCCGGCGCGTCCCCACTGCTGGCGCAGGCTGGCCACCGTGCCGGGGAACCCGACCGAGATGGCGCAGTCGAGAAGCCCGATGTCGATCCCGAGCTCCAGAGCGTCCGTCGCCGTCACGCCGAGCAATTCTCCCTCGACCAGGCGGCGCTCGATCTCGCGCCGCTGAGCGGGCGTGTAGCCGGCGCGGTACGGGGAGAGCCGGGCCGCGGTCTCGGAGTCGAGCCGGTCGACGGCGAAGCGATGGATGAGCTCGGCCGCCTTGCGGCTCTTGGCGAAGCAGATCGTCCGCAGGCCGCGCGAGACGAGCTCGGCCAGAAGCCTTGACCCGTCACCGAGCGCGCTCGCCCGCAGCTGGAGCGCCTCGTCCAGGACGGGCGGGTTCCAGAAGGCGACCGTCCGTACGGCGCGCGGAGCCGCGTCATCCTCGATCACGGTCGCGTCGGCCCCGAGCAGCGAGCGGGCGAGCTCGCCGGGGTTGGCGATCGTGGCGGAGGCGAGCAGAAACTGGGGGTCCGCGCCGTAGATCCGGGCCGCCCGGCGCAGGCGCCGCAGGACGTTGCCGACGTGCGAGCCGAACACGCCCCGGTAGACGTGCGCCTCGTCGACGACGACGTAGCGGAGGTTGGCCAGCACGTCGCCCCACCGGTCGTGGTGGGGGAGCACGCCGACGTGGAGCATGTCCGGGTTCGTGAGGATGACGTTGGCCCACTTGCGGATCTGCCAACGGCGCTCGTGCTCGGTGTCCCCGTCGTAGATCGCCGGCTTCACGCGCGGAACCCGCAACTCGGTCAGCGAGCGTGCCTGATCCTGGGCCAGCGCCTTGGTCGGGTAGAGGTAGAGCGCCCGGAGCTTCGGCTCCGCGGCGAGCTCGTCGAGGACGGGCAGGTTGAACGCAAGTGTCTTCCCGCTCGCCGTCCCGGTCGAGACGACCAGGTGCTCCCCGCGCCGAGCGGCCGCGAGCGCCTCGGCCTGGTGGGAGAAGAGCTCGGAGATGCCGGCTGCTCGCAGTGCGCCTTCGAGCTTCGGGTGGAGGTCGGGAAGCGGCACGACCTGTGCCTCGCGCCCGGGGACCTCGGTCAGGTACGCGAGCTCCTCGCCTTCGAGCACATCCGACCAGGTCACGGTGGCCACCCTCACGATGCTAACTTCACCCGGCGTTGGTACCCCGGTGCCTCACCATCGCGACCTCGGACTCGGGCGGGGGAGCGGGCATCCAGGCAGACCTGAAAGCGTTCGCGCGCCTGGGCTGCCACGGCATGAGCGCGATCGTCGCGCTCACGGCCCAGAACACGACCTCCGTCACGGCCGTGCACGAGGCGCCCCCGGCGTTCGCCCGCGCCCAGCTCGATGTGATCTTCGACGACATCGGCGTCGACGCTGCCAAGACGGGCATGCTCTTCAGCGCCCGGATCATCGAGGCCGTCGCCGACTTCCTGCGCGAGCACCAGGTGCCGCTCGTCGTGGACCCGGTCATGGTCGCCGCCTCCGGCGCCAAGCTGCTCGAGGACGACGCGGTCGACGTGCTAGTCCGCGAGCTGTTTCCGCTCGCCACCGTCGTCACGCCCAACCTCCACGAGGCGTGCGCGCTGGCTCGCGTCCCCTACGACGACGCGGCAGACCGGCGCGACCTCGCCGAGCGGATCGTCGCTCTCGGAGCACCGGCCGTCGTCGTCACCGGAGGCCACGGGGCCGAAGCTGTGGACTGGCTCTTCGACGGCGAGCGTCACGTCGCCATCCCGGTCGAGCGTTACGGCGACGAGGCGACGCACGGCGCAGGGTGCACGCACTCGGCGAGCCTGACGGCCTTCCTCGCGCGCGGCGAGGGCCTGGAAGATGCCGCCCGCGGGGCGGCTGAGATCGCCACTGAGGCCGTGCGCAACGGGCTGGCCGACCTCGGGGCCGGATCCGGCCCCGTCGACGTCTTCCACCTTGAGGCTGTCGGAGCTCGGGGAGTTCGGGCTCCTCGCTGAGCTCGAGCGCCGCGGGCTCGTCCGCGGCCAGGACGCCGAGGGCGCCGTCCTTGCCGACGGCGTGGTCGTCACGCAAGACGCGCTGGTCGAGGACGTTCACTTCCGGCTCGACTGGATCCCCTGGCGCGACCTCGGCTACAAGGCCGCTGCGGTCAACCTGAGCGACCTGGCCGCTCTCGGCGCCGAGCCGGAGGCGCTCCTCGTCAGCCTCGTCCTGCCGCCCGAGACGGACGCCGGCGACATCGTCGAGCTCTACGAAGGGTTGGCGGAGCCGGGCGTTCCTCTGGCCGGGGGAGACACGACCCGGGGCGAGACGCTGACGCTCGCGGTCACCGCCGTCGGCCGCAGTGAACGGGTACCCGGCCGGGCCGGCGCCGTTCCCGGGGATGTCCTCATGGTCACGGGACCGCTCGGCGGCGCGGCTGCCGGGCTCCACGTCCTGCGCGAAGGACTGGACGGCTTCCCCGAGCTGGTCGAGCGGCACCGGCGGCCGCCGATCCGCCTCGAGGAAGGCCGCCGCCTCGGCCGCGTGGCCCATGCCGTGGTCGATCTCTCTGACGGCATCGCGGGCGACGCCGCGCGCATCGCCGAGCGCTCGGGCTGCCGGATCGTGCTCGAGCCGGAACGAATTCCGCGGGCGCCGCGGATCGAGCAGGTCGCCGACCTCCCGTTCTGGACGCTGGGCGAGGACCATGAGCTCCTGGCCGCCGTCGCATCCGGGGACGCCGAGGAGCTCGGCTTCGCGGTCGTCGGCTACTGCGCGGAGGGCGAGGGCGTCGAGCCCGCAGACCTCG
>DAITAN010000116.1:0-7105 GCA_036824235.1 Gaiellaceae bacterium
CGATCGTCAAGGGCGAGAACATCGCCGAGCCGTCGATCCCCGAGTCCTTCAAGGTCCTGTTGAAGGAGATGCAGTCGCTGGCGCTCGACGTCAACGTGGTCTCCGAGGAGGGCCAGCGGGCCGAGATGCGCGACGAGGACGACGACCTGCTGCGCGCGGCCGAGGAGCTCGGCATCGACCTGAGCGGCGTGCGCGCCGGCGAAGCGGCCGCGGCCGACGAGGAGACCCCGGCGGACGCGGAGGAAGCCGAGGAGACCGAGACCGAGACCGAGGCTGAGGTCGAGGGCGACGACGCCGAGCCCGTCGACATCGAGATCGACGCCGACGCCGAGATCGACATGGGGGACCTCGAAGTCCCCGAAGACGACACCGAGACGACTGAGACGACGGAGGAGGCCGAGGCGTAGGCCGAGCGCTTACGCCCCGACCCCCACACGAGACGAAGGAACACCTTGCTCGATATCAACAACTTCGACGCAATCGAGATCGGCCTCGCCTCCTCCAAGCAGATCCGTGCCTGGAGCTCGGGCGAGGTCACGAAGCCCGAGACCATCAACTATCGAACCCTGAAGCCCGAGAAGGACGGCCTCTTCTGCGAGCGCATCTTCGGTCCCACCAAGGACTGGGAGTGCTACTGCGGCAAGTACAAGCGCGTCCGCTACAAGGGCATCGTCTGCGAGCGCTGCGGCGTCGAGGTCACGCGGTCCAAGGTGCGCCGTGAGCGCATGGGCCACATCGACCTGGCCGCGCCCGTCTCGCACATCTGGTTCTTCAAGGGCGTGCCCAGCCGGATCGGCTATCTGCTGGACATGGCGCCCAAGGAGCTCGAGAAGATCCTGTACTTCGCGGCGTCGATCATCACCTGGGTCGACCAGGAGGCGCGCTGGCGTGACCTCTCGACCCTCGAGGCCGAGATGCAGTCCGAGCTCGATCGCCTGGCCGAGGAGGAGCGCGAGCGTGTCGACGAGCTCAAGAAGTCGCTCGAGGCGCGGGTCGAGTTCCTGCAGGGCGGCTCGCAGTCGGGCTTCGGCGACGAGGACCACCTGTGGGCCGAGTCGCTCGACGTCAACGTCAAGAAGCTCTCCAACGAGGAGCGCGACAAGCTCGTCAAGGACGTCCAGCGCTCGTTCAACGCGGACATCGACGACACCGAGGCCTACTACGAGGACGCGCGCCAGCGCCTCAAGGACGTCTGGAAGCTCTTCGCCAACAAGGACGAGCCGAGCGACGATCCGCCCGCCGAGGGCGAGGACTGGCCCCTGTCCGCCTACGTCGAGAAGCCCATCGACAAGGACGAGTTCCGGCCCAAGCTGATCATCGCCGACGAGACGTTCTTCCGTGAGCTCAAGCACCGCTTCGGCTCGCCGTTCGGCTTCGGCGAGTACTTCGGCGGCGGCATGGGCGCCGAGCACGTGCGCGAGCTGCTGCGCGAGAAGGACTCGTGGGATCGGGCCAAGGAGGAGCGCGACGTCGACGCTGACCGCGCCGCGGGCGAGAACCTCGCGCCGTGGGACCTGCCGGGCATCTCGCTCGACCACGAGCGCGACGACCTCGAGGATCAGGTCAAGAACGGCAAGGGCCAGAAGCAGGCCCGCGCGGTCAAGCGCCTGAAGGTGCTCAGCGCCTTCCTGAACTCGAGCAACAAGCCCGAGATGATGGTCCTCGAGGCCGTGCCGGTGATCCCGCCGGAGCTGCGCCCGATGGTCCAGCTCGACGGCGGCCGCTTCGCGACCTCCGACCTCAACGACCTCTACCGCCGCGTCATCAACCGCAACAACCGGTTGAAGCGCCTGCTCGACCTCGGCGCGCCGGAGATCATCGTCAACAACGAGAAGCGGATGCTGCAGGAGGCCGTCGACGCGCTGTTCGACAACGGCCGCCGCGGCCGGCCCGTCACGGGCCCGGGCAACCGTCCGCTCAAGTCGCTCTCCGACATGCTCAAGGGCAAGCAGGGGCGCTTCCGTCAGAACCTGCTGGGCAAGCGCGTGGACTACTCGGGGCGCTCGGTCATCGTGGCCGGCCCCTCGCTGAAGCTCCACCAGTGCGGTCTGCCCAAGCTCATGGCGCTCGAGCTGTTCAAGCCGTTCATCATGGCTCAGCTCGTCGAGCGCAAGGAGGCACAGAACATCAAGGCGGCCAAGAAGATGGTCGACTCTATGATCCCGCAGGTCTGGGACGTGCTCGAGCAGGTCATCCACGAGCACCCGGTGCTCCTCAACCGCGCGCCGACGCTCCACCGCCTGGGCATCCAGGCCTTCGAGCCGGTGCTGGTCGAGGGCAAGGCGATCCAGGTCCACCCGCTCGTGTGTCACGCGTTCAACGCGGACTTCGACGGCGACCAGATGGCGGTCCACCTGCCGCTGTCGGCCGAGGCCCAGGCCGAGGCCCGCATCCTCATGCTCTCCTCGAACAACATCCTGTCCCCCGCGCACGGGGCGCCGCTGGCGACGCCGTCGCAGGACATGGTGCTGGGCGCGTACTACCTGACGTACGGCCCGGAGGCCGAGGAGCTCGCCAAGATCGACCCGGCCACGTACACGCCCAAGGTCCACCGCTTCCGCACGGCCCAGGAGGCCGAGCTGAGCTACGAGCTGGGTGGCGTGAAGCTCCACGACGTGGCCGAGTTCCGCCGCAGCTCCGACCAGGGCGGGCACGTGCTCACCACGGTCGGGCGCATCATCTACAACGACCGCATCGAGCGGGCGCTGATGGAGGCGCTGGCCGACGCGTGGGACCCCTCGTCCTACGAGTTCATCAACCAGTCGATGCGCAAGCGCGACACGGTCACCGTGATCGACGCGCTCGTGCAGCTCCACGGCGCCTCGATCGTGGCGCTCGTCCTCGACGCGTTCAAGGACCTCGGGTTCAAGTACGCGACGCAGGCCGGCATCACGATCTCCAAGAACGACGTGGTGATCCCGCCGGACAAGGGCGAGATCCTCGAGAAGGTCGAGGCCGAGGTCGCCGAGATCCAGGACCAGTACGACATGGGCCTGATCACGCAGGAGGAACGCCACGAGGCAGTCGTCGACCGCTGGACGGCCGCGACCGAGGAAGTGGCTCAGGCGATGGAGAAGAACTTCGACCGCCTGAACCCCATCTTCATGATGGCCAACTCGGGCGCTCGCGGTTCGATGAAGCAGATCCGTCAGCTCGCCGGGATGCGCGGCCTCATGGCCAACCCGAAGGGCGAGATCATCGAGCGACCGATCCGGGCCAACTTCATGGAAGGCCTGACGGTCCTCGAGTACTTCATCTCGACGCACGGCGCCCGCAAGGGTCTCGCCGATACCGCCCTGCGTACCGCCGACTCCGGGTACCTGACCCGGCGCCTGGTGGACGTCGCGCAGGACGTGATCATCCGCGAGCCCGACTGCGGGACCAAGGAGTACATCGAGCTCCCGATCCGCAACGAGACCGGTGACCCGAACGGCAACCTCGTGGGCCGCATCGCGGCGCAGGAGATCGCGACCAAGCGCGGCCGCGTGATCGTCGAGAAGGGCGTCGAGATCGACCGGGCCGAGCTGGCCGACATCGCCGAGTCGCTCGAGCCAGAGGCCTGGGTCCCGGTGCGCTCTGTGCTCAAGTGCGAGGCGCTGACCGGCGTGTGCCAGGCGTGCTACGGGCGCTCGCTGGCCTCGGGCCAGACCGCCCAGATCGGCGACGCGGTGGGCATCATCGCCGCCCAGTCGATCGGCGAGCCGGGCACGCAGCTGACCATGCGGACCTTCCACACCGGCGGCGTCGCCGGCGCGGACATCACGCACGGCCTGCCGCGTGTCGTGGAGCTCTTCGAGGCGCGCAAGCCGAAGGGCCTGGCGCAGATCACCGAGCACGACGGCGTGGTGGCGATCGAGGAGACCGACAAGGCCCTGACCGTGGTCGTCACCGACGACACCGGCGAGGAGCATCGCCACACGTTCCCGCGGCGGACGCGGCTGTACGTGGCGCAGGGCGAGAAGGTCGATGCCGGACGGCAGCTCAACGAGGGCTCGCTGTACCCGCACGACCTGCTCAAGCTCCGCGGCCGGACCGAGACCGAGCGCTACCTCGTCAAGGAGGTGCAGGAGGTCTACAAGTCCCAGGGCGTGGACATCAACGACAAGCACATCGAGCTGATCGTTCGCCAGATGCTCAAGAAGGTCCGCGTCGACCAGAAGGGCGACACGGGCTACCTGCCCGGCCAGTTCGTCGACCGCTACGACTTCGCCCGTGAGAACGCGCGGATCAAGGCGGAGGGCGGCGAGATGGCGCAGTTCGAGGAGATCATCCTCGGGATCACGAAGGCCTCGCTGAACACGGACTCGTTCCTGTCGGCGGCCTCGTTCCAGGAGACCACGAAGGTCCTGACGGACGCGGCGCTCGAGGGTAAGAAGGACACCCTCAACGGGCTGAAGGAGAACGTGATCATCGGCAAGCTGATCCCGGCGGCGACCGGGCTGAAGCGCTACCGCCGGATCGAGATCGAGCCCTCGGAGCCGCTGCCCCGCGCGATGGACGAGGTCGGCCTGCTGGACAGCGACGAGATCGCCGCCGAGCTGGGGCTCGGCGACGGCGACGGGCTCGGTGGCTTCGGCTCCGCGTTCGACGAGGACCTCGCGTCGCTGGAGGAGATCGGAGCCGGCGCTTCGGACACCGGGTTCGCGGACGAGCTCGCCGAGCTCGACGTGCCGGACTCCTCGGACGGCGGCGGCGAGTCGTCGTCGTGACTCCGGCCGCGCCGGATCGGTTGTAGACGTACCGAGGGCCCGCGACCAGCGGGCCCTCGTCGTGGTGGCACCGCGCCGGCAGCCCACACGGGCTCGTGCGCTAGTCGTCCCGGTCGATGCGAGCGACAGCTATGGCTCCTTCGGGAGCGAGCCGGAAGACACATGCGTCGGCTGGGTCGTCCGTGTAGTCGTATTCGTACGCGCCGTCAGCACTTTGGGCAAGGGCGGTGCCCGGCCCGTTCTCCGGCTCGAAACCCGACCGCTGCATGGCCTCCGCGACGATGAGGCTGTTCGACACGATCGTGTGGGAGCCGATCGCGCTGGCCCACTTCTTGGCGTCGGAGTGTTCCCACCGGTGTGGGGTGGTCGGCTTCGAGAGAACTGGGGCAACGATGTGTGACGGTCCAACTTCTGCCAGCAGGAGGCCGTCGCGCGTCGTCCGCCCGAGGTCCTCGCAGATGAGGATGCAAATACGGCCCAGCCCGCTTTCGAGCACAGTCAGGCTCGTGCCGACGTGCAGCGGTTCGGCGTGCGCGCCTGGACCGAGGTCGTCCTCCAGGCCCCATTTCGCGATCTGGTCGCCGGTGAGTAGGAACGGATGACGCTTGTCCTGCGTCGCAAGTATCTCGCCCGACCGCGCGAGGACTACGCCTCTGTTGAGTACCTGACCGACGACGGGGGCGTCCTCGACCGGTCCCGTCCCGGCCATGATCAGGCGCAAGCGCGAGCCGGCCGGTGGCGGAGCGGCGAGCGCTCGCCGCCAGTGCGCGAGAAGCTCCTTGCGTAGCGTTAGCTCGGGCAGCACTGCCACATCGGCGCGGGTCGCGTCGAGCATGCTCAGCACCGCTGGGATCCGGTCGCGCATCGCCTGGCTGTTGCGCGGCGTCACGAGATACGCGGGACGCTGAGAGCCCGGCGCAGCCTCGATGACCGCGTCATCGCGACCGCACATCGGGACGCAGGCGGCGGTGACGCCTTCTAGGCGCGCGGAGGCCGGGACATCGTTGATCCGGGGTACGCGCGCACTTCGCAGCTGGACCCAGTTCGTCGGGCCAACGTAGGTCACGTTGCAGAAGAGATCCGCCTTCTGCTCCCAATCGGGCGGATCAGTGAGCGTCAGCCGTGGCGGCACGGTGTAACGAGGGAGGAGCGCGCCGAGCTTCGGGTTGGCGTTGAAGCGTCCGTGCGTCCGGAATCGCCGCAGCAGATCAGTCAGACCGCCAGCGAGCGCTGCGGCATCCGACTCCGGATGGAGATAGCCGAATGCCCGGTCCAGGCCGAGCAGGTAGCCGTACCGTCGCTCGTCGGGGTCGTCGGGATACTCGTCAATGGCGTCGTGAACTTGCTCCGGGTCGAAGGCGCCGCCGCTCAGCGCGGCCCCGGCGACATAGTCCGCGAAGCTCTGCATCGACTCGAACCACTCCTCGACGCGATCATCCGTCACGGAGCTCGGCGAGAGGTCTGCGTAGAGCCGCAAGAAGAGGTCGGCCGGGTCGCTCGGGTACGGGTCGGGATCCGGTGGCATCGCGCCCCTACACCGTAGTTGGTCTAAGGTTGCAGCTTAGTTGACAAACAGTTGCTAGCGGCCTAGTCTTCGATAGATGATCGGCATGGAGCGGGATCCGGAGCTTGAGTCCTTCGCGGACCGAAATGAGCGCCTTGCAGCTGGTAGCCCGAGACAGCTCGCTCTCGGTCGTGCCATCAGCGACCTTGAGGAGGTTCGGCGGGACATCGAAGGCGAGCTGGACGCCGTACGTGTGCTCGTGGTTTCGGCGATGCAGGAGGAGGACGACTACAGCCTCCGGCTCATGGTCGAGGGCCTGCACCGGGTGCACGCCATCTGGCGCTCCGCTGGCAACGAGGATCCGGTGGTCGTGGAGCACCGCGGCGAGATCAGGGGCTTGCACAACGTGGCGAGTGTGGGACTCGAGCGTATGGTGCCGCTTGCTCTTCTCGCGGAGCTCGAGCCCGAGTCCATGGGTCATCAGATGTTGGTTCTCATCGCGGAGTCGCCGTATGTGTCGAACTCGGATCTCGTGGGCGAACTCGGCACCGACAAGACGCAGGTGAGCAGGGTCGGCACACGCCTGCGCGCCGCGGGACTGGCGCGGACCCGCCGTGCCGGACGGCGCAACGTCTGGGAGATCACTCCTCGGGGAGCTCAAACCCTGAACATGCTCGCTATCGGAGGCAAGCCGGTTTCGCAGGGCCGACACAAGACGCCAGCGTGAACCCGGACGCGGGTAGACGCATCATCAGGACACAATTTAGCGGTGGAATCGCCGAGGCGCTCGCGACGCCTCGCGGTCACTGATCGCCGGGAGGTCGTTGCGTCTCAGCGGTTGCCCGAGATGAGATCCCACGCCCGACGCAGCTTGTCCTCCAGCGGGCTCGGC
>DAITAN010000117.1:0-7045 GCA_036824235.1 Gaiellaceae bacterium
CGTGGCAACGCGGCGCGCCTAAGCGGGTCGGGTCAGGCGGTCGCGCTAGCGCGCGGCCGCTCGGGTAGGACGCGGTGCGGCGAGGCGAAGGAACCCCCGCAGACGGTGCCTGCGCAAGGCCGGGCGCTGCCCGCCGAGGGCGAGAGCGTTCGCCCGCCGGTGGAAATCGGCGAGCCGCGCGGCCGCGAGCTGGCGGGAGATGTCCGGGTGCATCTCAGGCCGCCTTTCCGACCTCGTCCGCGAAGATGCCGAGCACGGTGCCCCAGCCTTCCTGGTAGCCGGCCATCCGCTCGCGGAAGTCGGGCCCGAGGCGCTTCCAGCCGGAGTGGACGACGTCGACGCGCGTGCCGTCGCCCACGGCCGTGAAGCTGATGCTCAGCTCCTGCGCCGTGTCCTCGCCGCGGCCGGGATGCCAGGTCATCGTGAGCCCGTTCGGCGGATCCCAGGCGACGATCGTTCCCCAGACGCCCTCCTCGCCGCCGGGGGAGCGTTCGTAGACGCGGCCTCCGACGCGGCCCTCCCAGACGACCGTTCCGTTCGGGTCGTCGAAAAGTGAGTGTCCCTCGAGCGGGTACCAGTCGTTCATGCGCTCCGTGTAGACGTGGAACGCGTGCTCGGGCGTGCACCGCACGACGATCGACCGGCGCACGGCGACCTCATCGGTCTTCTGGCTCATCCTCGTTTCCTCCTTCGCTTTCTGCCGCGGCCTTGAAGGCTGCGAGCGTTTCGTCCCAGAACGCCTCGAAGTACTCGCGGAGGTCGGCCAGGCCGTCTCCGTCGACGCTGTAGAAGTTGCGTGTCCCGACGCGCCGCTCGCGCACGAGGCCAGCCTGTTTGAGGACGCGGAGGTGCTGCGAGACGGCGGGCCGCGACACGGGGAGGCCGCGGGCCAGATCGCCGACCGAGCGAGGCCCCTCGCGCAACCGCTCGAACACGGTCCGCCGCGTAGGATCGCCGAGTGCCTGGATCGCATCTGCGTAAGCCATTGCTTACCGTAAGCTATAACTTACCAACGGTAGTGTCAAGACCGCTCGCGAGGAGCCCAAGTAACACTGTGTTACTTGGATTGGGGTAGGGCTCGAGCGTGACCCTGGTCAGGCTCACGCTCGAGTACGACGGGACCGGCTTCTCCGGCTGGGCCGCCCAGCCCGGGCTTCGAACCGTCGAAGGCGAAGTGCGCGAGGCGCTCGACCGCGTCTACCCGCGCTGGGACGGGCTTGCGGTCGCCGGCCGCACGGACGCAGGCGTGCATGCCCTCGGCCAGGTGGCGAGCCTCGAGGCCGACGGCGGGCCTCCGCCCGAGCGGGCCGCGCACGCGCTCAACGGCGTCCTGCCGGACGACGTCGCCGTCGTGGCGAGCGAGGAGGCGCCGGAGGGCTTCAACGCGCGTTTCTCGGCGACCGGCCGCTCGTACCGCTACCGGATCTGGCGGCGGGAGACGCACTCGCCGCTCGAGCTCCGCCGCTCGCTCTGGTGGCCGAGACCCCTCGACGAGACCGGGCTCGAGGCCTCGGCCGCCCTCCTGGTCGGCGAGCACGACTTCAGGGCGTTCACGCCGACCGAGACCCAGCACGACTCGTTCGTCCGCGTCGTGCGCGAGGCGGCGTGGTGGCGCGACGGCGACGTGCTCGCGTTCACGATCACCGCGGACAGCTTCCTGCGCCACATGGTGCGCGCCCTGGTGGGAACGATGCTGGAGCACGGGCCCGAGGCGATCGAAGCCCTGCTGGAGGGGCGCCCGCGGGACGAGGCGGGAGCGACCGCACCCCCTTGGGGCCTGTATCTAGAGCGCGTGCACTACGACGGATGAGAGGCCCTGGCCAAGGAGCGCCTCAGCACAACACCAAGGCCCACGCCGAGGGCCGACAGCGCCGCGTAGGCAAGTCCGAGATACCAGCCGGGTACCTCCACCTCCTCGGTCACCCCGATCCACACTCCGACTCCGACGCAGGCGATGAGCGCCCACCACCGGCCGAGCATGAGCCCCAGCAAGAAGCCCGCGGCTATGGGAATCGCAACGAAGATGCCGGAGTTATCGGCATCCCGGGCGCGGCGGCAAACCGCTAGATCGCGCGCATGCGGTTGTTGCGCGGGTTGTGCTCGACCTCGGCGAGGCCGAGCTCTTCCATCAGGGCGGGATGTACATGCCGAAGCGCCCGCGGTAGCCCTTCCGGAGGCCGTACCAGCCTGAGACAGGGTTGTCGGGCGCGCGCGCCCACGCCTCGACGGTCCCCTCGGCGGCCGGCTTCTGCTCGTCCGCGCTCCCGAGGAGCATCCAGTCGCCGTGCTCCTGCAGCATCGCGTGGAGGTCGTCGAGGGCGCGTAGCTGATAGCTGAGGGTCGTCTTGCCGACGACGCATACGAGGGCCGGAGGGTCGGCCGACTCGTCGCGGTACATCTCGTATTCGGAGCTGCCCGGCGGGGTCTTCAGCACCCACGGCGACTCCTTCGTGCCTGCGCCTTGCGGCATGGGGCGGATGATGGCACAGGTCGCGACGGGGACGGCGAGGGCCGTCGATACGATCCTCGGGTGCGCTACCCGAACGTCCTCTTCGACCTCGACGGCACCCTGATCGACTCCGGCGCCATCATTCTGGCGTCCTTCAAGCACGCGACGAAGACGGTGCTGCGGCGCGAGATCCCGGAGGCGGAGCTGGCCGCGCGGGTCGGCGGGTCGAACATCTACGACCAGATGCGGGCGATCGACGAGCTGCAGGTCGACGAGCTCGTGCGCGTCTACCGGGAGCACAACGAGCCGCTGCACGACGAGCTGCAGGCCTTCGAGGGGATCGAGCACGTGCTGGCCCGCTTCAAGGGCGAGGGCCGCCGGCTCGGCATCGTGACCGCGAAGCGTCGCAAGACGGTGGAGCTCGCCTTCGCCGTCCTGCCCCTCGAACCGTACTTCGACGCGGTCGTCACCTCCGACATGACGGAACGGCACAAGCCCGATCCGGCGCCTGTCCTGGCCGCGCTCGATCTGCTCGGGGCCGAGCCCGCCGATGCCGCGTTCGTCGGCGATTCGCCCTTCGACGTCGGCGCCGGGAAGGCAGCAGGCGTCTTCACGGTCGCGGTGGCCTGGGGGAACATCCACTCTGTCGATGCCCTCGCCGAAGCCGACGTGCTCGTTGACACGCCGGAGCAGCTCCTCGATGTCCTTTGAAACGAAGCCATCTCGAAACGAAGCCGGATGCCGTCGGGTCGCCCTGGGCGGCGCGAGGCGGCGTCCTCAGTCGCGTCCGTATTCTCCGAATACGAAAGCTCCCTGCGTCCTTCCCTCGCACTCACCCAGGACGCCCCGACGGCGGCGCGTCATTTCGAGATGACTTCTAAGGCCGTTCAGAAGCGCGCGGCCGAGCTGCGCGACCAGGTCGAGCACCACCTCTACCGCTATCACGTCCTCGACGACCCGGAGATCTCGGACGCCGATTACGACAGGCTCTTCGACGAGCTCAAGGCGCTCGAGGAGGAGCACGCCGACCTCGTCACGCCGGACTCGCCCACGCAGCGTGTCGGCGCGACGCCCTCGGACAAGTTCCGCAAGGTCGAGCACCTCACCCCGATGGGCTCGCTCGAGAAGGTGACGACCGACGAGACGCTCGCGAAGTGGGCGGACGACGTCCGCAAGCGGCTCGACTCGGACGAGCCCGTCGCCTACGTGACCGAGCCGAAGATCGACGGCTCCGCGGTCTCGCTCGTGTACGAGGACGGTGAGCTCGTCCGCGGCGCGACGCGCGGAGACGGGCAGCGTGGCGAGGACGTGACGACGAACCTGCGCACGATCAAGGCGATCCCGCTCCGCATGCGCTCACCGGACGGCGAGCGGCATTCGGGAACGCTCGAGGTCCGCGGCGAGATCTACTTCCCCATCTCGGCCTTCAACAGGCTGAACGAGCGCCTGGTGCAGGAGGGCAAGAAGACCGCCCCGAACCCCCGGAACGCGGCGGCGGGCTCGCTCCGTCAGCTCAACCCGCAGATCACCGCCGAGCGCGACCTCTCGATCTGGGTCTACGGGATCGGCCGCGCCGACGGGACGTCGCTCGGCTCCCAGTGGGCGATCCTCGAATGGCTCCGCGAGCGCGGCTTCCGCGCGAATCCGCACGCCAAGCGCCACGAGTCGCTCGAGGACGTCGCGCGCGAGTGCGCCGAATGGGAGCGCAAGCGCGTCGAGCTCGACTACGAGATCGATGGGATCGTCATCAAGGTCGACTCGCTCGATCAGCAGCAGCGCCTGGGCGCGCTCCACGGCCGGCCGCGGTGGGCGCGCGCGTTCAAGTGGGCGCCGATGACGGCGCAGACGAAGCTCGAGAAGATCCACGTCCGCGTCGGCCGCACGGGCGCTCTCAACCCGTGGGCGAAGCTCGAGCCGGTCGAGGTCGGCGGCGTGACCGTCTCCCAGGCGACGCTCCACAACGAGGAGGACATCAACCGCAAGGACATCCGCGAGGGCGACACGGTCATCGTCCAGCGCGCCGGCGACGTGATCCCGCAGGTGGTGGGCCCGGTGCTGCCACACGCGAAGGGCACGAAGCGCTTCCGGATGCCGAAGAAGTGCCCGCTGTGCAAGGCCGACATCGTCAAGCCCGAGGGCGAGGTCATGCACCGTTGCCCCAACAACGACTGCCCGTCGCGCGGGCTCGAGTCACTGAACAACTGGGTGATGGGCGCCGCCGACATCGAGGGCGTCGGGGAGCAGTTCGTCCGGCGCCTCTGGGACCTGGGGCTCCTCCGCTCGATCCCGGACCTCTACCGCCTGACGAAGGAGCAGCTCGCCGAGCTCGACGGGTACGCGGACATCTCGGCTCAGAACGCGGTCGACGCGATCGCTGCGTCGAAGGACATCGCCTTCTCGCGCGTCCTCGCCGGGCTCAACATCCCTGACGTCGGCTGGGTGACCGCGCAGAACCTCGCGCGCCACTTCGTGTCCATCGACGCGCTCCTCGCCGCGGCCCAGGAGGACATCGAGGAGGTCGACGGCATCGGCCCCGACCGCGCCGAGTCCATCGCGACGTGGTTCGCCGACGAGCGGAACCGCGCGCTGGTCGGGGAGCTCCGCGAGCTCGGGATCCGTCTCGAGCTGAAGCCCGACGAGCGCCCCGTCGAGGGGCCGCTGACGGGCAACGTCTACGTGATCACCGGGACGCTCGAGCGCCGGTCGCGCGAGGAGGCGAAGGCCGCCCTCGAGGCCCTGGGCGCGAAGGTCAAGGACTCAGTGTCGAAGAAGACGACCGGGGTGATCGTGGGCGAGAACCCGGGCTCGAAGCTCGACAAGGCGCGCAAGCTCGGCGTCGAGATCCTCGACGAGAACGCGCTCGAGAAGCTGCTCTAACCTGCGGCGCCGGCGAGGATCTGCGCGAAGCGGTCCTGTGCCCTCCGGGCGTTCTGCCAGGGGATCGACGGCCGGTTCTGGAGGATGGCGAAGACGTAGCGCGTCCCGGCGAAGCCCGCCAGGGCCGAGCTCGTCATCGTCGTCCCGGTCTTCGCGCGGACGCGGCCGCGGGCCGGGGCCCTCCGCATGCGGTCCTCGAGCGTTCCGTCGATCCCTGCGATGGCCAGCGAGGAGACGAGGGCGGACTTCACGCGGGTGTCGAACCACGCCGATACGAGGAGCAGCGCGACGCCGCGGGCGGTGAGCTTGTCGTAGGGGGAGAGGCCGGAGCCGTCGACGACCTGGACGCCCTGCAGCGGGACGCCGCGCTCGTTGAGCTCGTTTCGGATCACGATCGCGCCGGCGCGCGACGTTCCGGCGCCACGCTCCTTCTTGCCCAGGTGCTTGAGGAGCATCTCGGCGCGAAAGTTGTCGCTCATCTTGTTCATCGTCCGCAGAACGAGCGAGAGCGGCGAGGAGTGGACGCCTGCGAGGCGGGTCGACCCCGGGGCCGCCTTGCCGACTCGCGGCGGGTGCAGCACACGGACTCCCGCGGCGCGAAGGGCTGCGTGCAGGGCGTCCCCGGCTGCGCGCGCCGGATTGTCGACCGTGCGCCCGTTCACCTTGGCGCGGGCGACGACGAGGGCGGAGAGCGGCGGCGACTCGATCTTGTACCAGGAGGCCTTCCACCCGGGGCAGGTCCGGCGCGTGTCGTAGTACGACTCGTCGGCGATGACCCGGCCGGTCACCGTGCGGATCCCGCTTGCGTAGATCGCCCTCGCGAGTGTGCGGATCTTGGCCACGGTGAGCGTCGGATCCCCGTAGCCCTTGAGCACGAGCCTCCCCTTCCAGGTCGCGCCCGTCCTGGTCCCGTCACCGAGGACGTCGGTCGGAATCCGGTACCCCGGCCCGAAGCGGTCGAGCGCCGTCAGCGCCACCGTCAGCTTCTGGACGGAGGCCGGCTCGAACGCGCGCATCGTGTTTCGGCCGTAGACGAGGCGGTTCGTCTGCAGGTTGTAGACGAAGACGCCGGTCTGGGCGCGGGTCACGCCCTGGGTCGCCAGAGCGCGGTCGAGGCGCGTGCTGAGGCTCTGACCGAAGGCCGCGGCCGGTGCGAGCGCGAGCAGGCCGACGAGCATCGCGACGAGCGCGACCCCTCGTTTTCCGATGACCCCTTGCTTCCTCACGCGGCGGTGGACTAGGTCCTGCGGTCCCTCAGGATAGGTCGTCTGGCCCTTGGAGGCGACGCGAAACGGCGGTAACTTCAAGTACCCCTCCCATGACCGACGACTTCTCCCTTCTCCTCGACCGCATCCGAATCCTGGTCGAGCGTTCGGCGGGCGAGGCCGGAACCGGCCCCGAGTTCGTCGAGCTTACGCTCACGGACGGCTATGCCCGCGCGCTCGCGCTGGAGGCCGAGCGGAGGCGTGCGGAGGGGCGCGTGCGCGAGCTCGCAGGTGATGCCGACGCTCTCGCCGAGCAGCGCGTCCTCAAGGCCCGGCTCGAGCGAGTCGACGACGAGCTGGCGGAACTCCGAGGCCTGCTCGACTTGCTCGCCGCGACTCTGAAGACGCCGGCCTAGACGATCCCGCTGCGGACGGCGTAGACCGCCGCCTGGATGCGGTTCTCGATCTGGAGCTTCATGAGGATGTTCGAGATGTGGTTCTTGACCGTCTTCGG
>DAITAN010000118.1:0-7021 GCA_036824235.1 Gaiellaceae bacterium
CCTAGCGCGCCCTCCTCGGCGATCCGTAGGTATGCGCCCGGCCGCCCAGCGGCGGCAAACCACACCGGGAACTCGGGGTCGTTCATCCGCGCCCCGAGCTTCCAGCAGGGCGTGCGCGGCCCCGCGACCTCGAGCAGCGTGGAGCCGATCGCCCACCGCTCACCGATAACGGCCGCGCAGACGTCGAGGCCCTCGAGCGTGAGGTTTTCGCCGAAGGTCGCGTCCTCAAGCGGGCGCTCGAGCTCCCCGGCCCACCAGGCGTAGTCCTCGCGCGCGTACGCGTAGACCGCTTTGTCTGTCCCGCCGTGGAAGTTGCGGTCGGCCTGGTCGTCGCCGGCGAGGTTGACGCCGGCCACCTGGACGCGGCCGTCGACGGGCTCCTTCCAGATGGCCGTGGTCGCACGACGACCGAGCCACTCGATCTCGCGAGGCAGCCCGACGTTGACCGAGACGACTCGCCCCGCCATGCCCGGCCAACGTTATCGGCCCACTTCACCACGTCGCCGCGCACCGCTACCATCTACTGGAAGGTGGGATCCTGGGGCCTGTACATCGTGTTTCTCGTGCCGCCGCTCGTGCTCGGGCTGGCGGTGCAGTGGTACCTGAAGCGCTCGTTCGCCCGGCAGGCGGCCGTGGAGGTCATGAGCGGCAAGACCGGCGCCGAGATCGCGCGCGCCGTCCTCGACGCGAACGGGCTCCACGAGGTGCCCGTCAACGAGTCGCCGGGCGGCCCGCTCTCCGATCATTACGACCCGCGCAAGCGCGCCGTCTTCCTCTCGCCCCCGGTCTACTCCGAGCGCTCGGTGAGCGCCTCGGCGGTCGCCGCCCACGAGGTCGGGCACGCGATCCAGCACAAGGAGGCGTACTCGTTCTTCCGCTTCCGCTCGGCGATGTTCCCGGCGGTCGCGTTCTCGTCGAGCATCTGGCTGTGGCTGCTCATGGCCGGGTTCCTCCTTCAGATCACCGGACTGGCGGTCGTGGCGATCGCGCTCTACGCCGTCGCCGTGCTCTTCCACTTCGTGACGCTGCCGGTCGAGTTCGACGCCTCACGGCGTGCGGGCGTGCAGCTCCAGAACCTCGGCCTCGTCACCGCCTCGGAGGCGGGCGGCGTGAAGACTGTCCTCAACGCTGCCGCGCTCACGTACGTGGCCGGCGCGCTCGCCGCACTCACGCAGCTCCTGTACTTCGCCCTGATGTTCCTGGGCGACGACTGAGCGCGATCCGCTAGCGCCTCATCGGGAAGCGCCCGATCGTGATGTTCTCGATCGGATCGCCGCCGAACCAGACCCATCGTTCCGGTTCGAGCCTGCCGACGCAGGCGGGATACGGTCGCTCCCCGGCGCCGAAGTCCTCGCCGCAGCGCACCGGATAGACGCCGCGCGCCGTCTCGAGCGGGTCGCCGATGGCGACGCCTTCGAGTGTCGCCGCCCCGGGCGCGATCACCATCACCACGCTGATCCGGCGACTGCCGTCGTCGAGGAACGCGACGTGTGGATATAGATAGGCCGGCGGCGGTACGAAGTCCCGGCCGGGGTTCGGATTCGGCCAGTGCCGAAAGCGTGTCGGCCCGCGATACTCGCGCGCGCCGAGAGGCTGCACGCCCTGCGCGTCGGAAGGAGGCGGCTCGCCGAACTCGGCATGCATGTCCTCCGGCGAGTCCCCGATCCCGACGCCTTCGAATGTTCCGGCGCGCAGGTCGAGGGTCCCGCCTTTTGGGAGCGGCTTGCCTTCACAGTCGGCCAGGAACGGCGCCAGAGCGCAGACGACGCCGATCGTGGCAAGCCACGTCACATTCGCATCATGCCCGCGGAGGGCTAGAGCGGAACAAGACGCGTCCCGGTCGCCTTGAAGCTCGCCACCACGGGCTCTCCCTGACGTAGCCCGAGGCGTTCGACCGAGGCCGCGGTGATCTCGGCCGTCAGGGGGCCCACGCGGACGCGAACCCGGTTCGCGATCGGGACCAGGCTCACGATCGGGCCGGCGACGTGGTTCTGCGCCGAGTCGGTCGGGGCCTCGCGCGCGACGGCGACCTCCCAGGGATAGACGACCGCGCCAACGTGGCCCTCGAGGCGGTCGGTGGAGAAGATCCTGGAGCCGTCGTCGAGGACGACCTCCGTGAGCCCCGAAGCGCCGGGTCGCGCCGTGCCCCGCAACAGGTTCCCGCCGGTGAAGTCGGCCACGAACGGGCTCGTCGGGCTGGCCACCAGCTCGGGGGCGGTCCCGTTCTGGACGATGCGACCGTCGACGACGACGCCGACACGGTCGGCCAGCGCGGCCGCGTCCTGGAAGTCGTGGGTGACGAGCAGCGTGGGGAGCGCAATCTCGGCGAGGAGCTCGCCCAGCTCCGCGCGCACGCGCGCGCGTGTGTGAGCGTCGAGCGCAGCGAGGGGCTCGTCGAGGAGGAGCACCGCCGGGCGGCGGGCGAGAGCCCGTGCGAGGGCGACCCGCTGGCGCTCGCCGCCGGAAAGATCGCCCGGCCGCGCGTCGCGGAGCGAGGCGATCCCGAGCAGCTCCAGCAGTTCGTCCGTGCGCTCCGGCCCGGCGTAGGCGACGTTCTCCGCCACGGTCATGTGCGGGAAGAGGGCGTATTCCTGGAAGACGAGGCCGACCGAGCGACGCTCCGGCGGAAGGTCGACCTTGCTCTCCGAGTCGAACCACGTCTCCCCCGCGAGGGCCACGTGTCCCCGCTCGGGCCGCAGGAGCCCCGCGATGGCCCGCAGCACGCTCGTCTTGCCCGCGCCCGAAGGGCCGACGAGCGCGACCGTCTCGCGACCGATCTCGAGCTCTAGCTCGAGCCGGAAGGAGCGGAGCGGATGAGCGAGGTCGACGTGAAGCGCGTCCACGACGGTAGGAGCTTCACAGAGAGGAGGACGGTCAGGCTGACGAGGACGAGCAGCGCGCCGATCGCGATCGCGATGTCAGGGTTGAGGTCGAGCTGTGCGTAGATCGCCAGGGGCATCGTCTGCGTGACGCCCTGGAGGCTGCCGGCGAACATGATCGTCGCCCCGAACTCCCCGGTGCCCCGTGCCCAGGCGAGCGCAGAGCCGGCGCCGAGACCGGTGGCCGAGAGCGGGACCGCGATGCGCCAGAACGTCCGCGCGGGGCTTGCCCCGAGCGTGCGCGACGCGTCGATCAGCGTCCGGTCGACGGTCTCGAAGGAGGCGATCGCCTGGCGCACGTAGAAAGGCGCCGCGACGAAGGTGACGGCGAGGACGACCGCGGTCTGGGTGAGCGGAATCTGGATTCCGAGTGCGTCGAGCTTCTGGCCCAGGAGGCTGAACCGGCTGAAGAGCGCGAGCAGCGCGATCCCCGCGACGGCCGGAGGCAGGACGAGCGGCAGCTCGACGAGCGTGATCAGGACGCCGCGCCCCCGGAAGCGCTTCGTGGCCAGGAAGTAGGCCGCGGGCGTGCCGACGAGCAGCACGAAGAAGTGCGCGATCAGGCCGGTCTTCAGGCTCACCCAGAGCGCGTCGAGGGCCACGTCGCTCCAGAGCGCCTCGAGGAGGTCGGCGGGGGCGATGCGGACGAAGAGCGCGAGGATGGGGAGGAGGAGGAACGCGAGCGCGAGCCCGGCCGCGACGGCGAGCGCGATGTCGAACGCCCGCCTCATGGAGGCCCGAAGCCGGCTTGCGCGAGAGCGTCCTGGCCGTCCTCTCCGAGCACGAGGTCGACGAACTCCTGCGCGGCCTCCGCGTTCTCGGAGTCGACGACGACCGCGATCGGGTACTGGACGACTGCCTGTGCGTCGTCCGGCAGCTCGAACGCCTCGACGTCGTCGCCGGCGGCGGTCGCGTCGGTCACGTACACGAAGCCCGCGTCGGCGGCGCCGGAGGTGATCTTTCCGACGACGCCCTTCACGTCCTCCTCGTTCGAGACGACGTTCTCGAGCACTTCGGTCATGCCCATGTTCTCGAGCACGGTGCGCGTGTAGTCGCCGATCGGCACGCCCTCGGCGCCGACCACGAGCTTGACTCCGTCGGCCATCAGGTCCTCGACGGATTCGATGCCCGCCGGGTTGTCGGCCGGGACGATCAGCACCAGCCGGTTGGTGGCGAAGATCTGGGGCTCCTCGAGCAGATCCTCTTCGGAGAGCTCGTCCGGATAGCGTGGGCTCGCCGCCGCAAAGACGTCCGCCGGCGCGCCTTCGCGGATCTGCGTCGCGAGCTCGTCCGAGCCGGCGAAGTTGAAGGTCACGTTCGGGGCGATTTCGTGGAAGACCTCGGTCAGCGAGGCGGCCGCGAAGACCGTGACGCCTTCGAGGCCGCTGCCGGCACCGTCGTCGCCACCGTCGCACGAGGCGGCGAGCAGCGCGACGGCCAGAAGCGCGGCGAGTCGCCTCAACGTTCGATCATCACGGACGTCGCCTTGACGAGCGCCGTCGCGTCCTGCCCCGCCTCGAGCCCGAGCTGCTCTGCAGCCTCGCGCGTGATGACGGCGACGACCCGCGTCGGCTCGGTCACGTCGAGCTCGACCTGTGCAAGCAGGCCTTCGATGCGCACCTCGCGGATCCGCCCGCGGAACCGGTTGCGCGCCGAGAGGTCGTGCTGCTCGGGGCCGCCGCGCAACCGCTCGATCTCGGAGGCCGGCACGAGGCGCCGGTTCCGGCGGTCGCGCTCGGTGCGTATCCGCCCCTGGCGATCCCACCGCCGCAGCGTGTCGAGGCTGATCCCCAGCTGGCGTGCCGCGTCGCTGGCGGGCAAGGAGTGCCTAGGCATTGCCTAGGCAACTTACCACGTATCATCGCGGCGCGAATGTTCTTCCGGCAGGTGCTTCACGAGGATCTCGGGTGCGCGTCCTACGTCGTCGCCGACGGGGGCGAGTCCGCGATCATCGACCCGAAATGGGATGTCGAGGCCTACCTCGAGCTCGCCGAGGAACACGGCTTCCGGATAGCGCACGTCCTCGAGACGCACAACCACGCCGACCACGTCTCCGGCAAGGGCCGACTGGCCAAGAGGACCGGCGCCACCGTCCACGTGCCGGCCAGCGCAGGGGTCGAGTTCGAGCACGAGCCGCTCGCTGACGGCGACACGGTCTCGGTCGGCGAGGTCACCATCACGGCTCTCGCAACCCCCGGGCACCGGCCCGAGCACACCGCCTATCTCGTCTCCGACGGGAGCCGGGGCGAGGAGCCCTGGCTCGTCGTCACCGGCGACTCGCTGTTCGTGGGCGACGTCGCCCGCCCGGATCTCGCGGTCGACCCGGAGGAGGGCGCGCGCGGGCTCTTCGCCTCGCTGAAGCGGCTCCTCGAGCTCGGCGACTTCGCCGAGGTCTGGCCCGGCCACATCGGCGGGTCGCTCTGCGGCGGTGCGGGGATGAGCGAGAAACCCGTGACCACGATCGGCTTCGAGCGCCGCTTCAACAGGCTGCTCGCGCGCGACGACGAGGACGGCTTCGTCCGCGCGCTCACCGGCAAGCTCGCCCACCAGCCGCCGAACTTCAAGCGCATCGTCGCGCTCAACAGGGGCCCGCTCCTCACGGAGCCGCAGACGCTCGAGCCGCTCGCTCCGGCGGTCGTGCAGGCGCGCCTCGACGAGGGCGCGACCCTCCTCGACGGGCGCGACACGCGTGAGTTCGACGCTGTCCACGTCCCGGGCTCGATCAACGTCACCGCGGTCCGGGCGGCCGTGGGAACGCGTGCCGCCTGGGTAGTTGACGCCGAGAGCGAGGTGGTCGTGACCGCCGCGACCGACGACGAGGGCCGTCGCATGGGGCGCCTGCTGGAGGCCGTCGGCTTCCGGCGGATCGCGGGCGTGCTCGCCGGCGGCGTCGAGGCCTGGCGGGACGCGGGACTCCCCGTCGAGTCGACGGCTGCGATCGACATCCCGGAGCTCGCCGAGCGGCTTCGCCGCGGGGACGTGCGCCTGCTCGACGTCCGCGACGACGACGAGTGGGACGAGGGCCACGTCGACGGCTCGCTCCACGTGCCCTACCACGACCTGCGCGACGGGCTCCCGGACGAGATCCGCAACGGCGGCATGCCGCTGGCGGTCGCGTGCTCTGCGGGGAACCGCAGCTCGATCGCCGTCTCGCTGCTCCGCCGGGCCGGATTCGACGACGTGATCCACGTGGCCGACGGAGGCATCGCCGAGCTCCCGGAGGAGGGGATCGAGCTCATTCGCGAAAGGCCGTAGCCGCTAGGCGGAATGCGGGCTCTTGCTACACTCGGCCGCGCAGGGCGGCGTAGCTCAGCTGGTTAGAGCAGCGGAATCATAATCCGTGTGTCGTAGGTTCGAGTCCTACCGCCGCTACCTGGAGACCTCTCTCGAGACGAAGGCGAACAGACGATGGCAACAGGAGTACGAGTCGCGATCACGCTTGCGTGCACGGAGTGCAAGCGGCGCAACTATCAGAGTCAGAAGTCGAAGCGGAACACGCCGGACCGCTTCGAGACCAAGAAGTACTGCCGCTGGTGCAGCAGCCACACGCTGCATAGGGAGACCAGGTAGTTGGCGCGTCCTTCGCGCACCCGCCGGAAGCGCAGTGACTTCCAAGCTCCGGCTCAGTCGGAGCGCGCCCGCGCGCGCACGCGGCAGGTCAAGCCTGCTGGGCAGCCGAAGAGCCAGACCGGTCAGAAGCGCGAGCGCCGCGGCGGCCTGCGAGCCTTCATCGGCGAGTCCTACGCCGAGCTCCGCAAGGTCGACTGGCCCGGCCGCACGCAGCTGATCAGCGCGACGGTCGTCGTCATCATCGCCGTCGCCATCGTCGGCGCGTACCTGTTCGTGGTCGACTGGGGGCTCCAGCGGTTCGTCCGCGACGTCCTCCTGGGTCTCTGAGGCGCTCATGTTCCGCTGGTATGTGATCAACACCTACTCTGGCCACGAGAACAAGGTCAAGACGAATCTCGAGCACCGCATCGTCTCGATGAACCAGCAGCCCCGCTTCCGGCGCGTCGTCGTGCCGACGGAGCAGGTCGTGGAGACGAAGGACGGTCAGAAGGTCCAGACCGAGAAGCGCGTGCTCCCGGGCTACGTGCTCGTCAACATGGACATGTCCGACGAGGCGTGGACGGTCGTGAAGA
>DAITAN010000119.1:0-7011 GCA_036824235.1 Gaiellaceae bacterium
CGGAGCCAGCCAGGCCCGGTCAGCCGCCGCAGGCCTCGGCGCGGGGGCAGCGGAGCGTGCGCCGTCGCGTGCTCGGTGTCGTGGACCTCGACAGCCACTAGCGCCCTCCTCCGGTTGCTTCGAGCAGATACTCGACGAGCCCGTCGAGCTGCGGTTGTGTGAAGACCTCTCCGAAGTTGTCCGGCATCGCGTCCTCGTAACCCTCCGCGATGCTAGCGCTCGGATCGACGATCGACTCCAGCACGAAGTCGGCGTCCACGCCCTGGAGGGCCTCGTCGAGGTTCGGCCCGACCTCCCCCGTCGTGCCGGCGTCGGCCAGCGTGTGGCACGAGCCGCACTGCTGGGTGAAGAGAGCCTTGCCTTGCACGGAGCCGCCCTCGCTGGCCAGGCGCTGCTGTTCCTTGACCCACGCCTGGAAGTCGGCCGTGGACAGGACGCGCGCCTGCGAGCGCATGGTCGCGTGGCCGAGGCCGCACAGCTCGGTGCAGACAACTTCGTACTCGCCGACCTTCGTCGGCTCGACGACCGTCCGCGTCGTGACGCCCTTGACCGCGTCCTGCTTCATCCGCCACTGAGGTACCCAGAACGAGTGGATCACGTCCTTCGAGGTGATGAGGAACTCCACGGCCTGGTCGACGGGGACGACCAGCTCCCCTGTCGTGAGCGGGCGGCCGCCCTCGACCTCGATGTCCGGATAGGTGAACGACCAGGCGAACTGCTCGGCCGTGACCTCGACGACGCGGTGGTCGTCGGGCAGGTCCTCGGCCCGGGCCAGCGCGACGCCCGAGTAGATCGCGATGAACGTCACGAGAATCGTGGGGATCAGCGTCCAGACGATCTCGAGCCCCGTGTGCCCGTGGATCGGGCTCCCGTCGTCCATGTCGCCGGGCGGCGCCTTGAACTTGTAGACCGCGTAGGACGTCACGCCGGCGACGAGGGCGAAGATGACGACGCAGATGATCGTGACGACCCAGTAGACCTCGTCGACGATCCCGGCCTGCTTGGACGCGGCATCGGGCAGCCAGGGGATGAACACCGCAATGACCGCCAGGGCAGCGCCGACGGCCACCCCGACCAGCGTCATCTGGATGATCGAGCGCTTTCGCACGTAGCAAGCAGGGTTTCGCGGCCCTGGCGAACCCTAACGCAACCGTATCCATGCTTGAGGCTCGACCGTTCTCCTTCCGAACCCCGAAGGAGGCACATCGAGCATGGGTATCGGCGCAAGCATCTTCCTCGTAGCCGTCGGCGCGATCCTTGCGTTCGCCGTCACGGCCGAGGTCAGTGGAATCGACATCGCAACCGTCGGCTGGATCCTGATGATCGTGGGCATCGTGGGCTTCCTGCTCTCGCTGCTCTTCTGGTCGACGTGGGGCGGCGTCGGGACCTGGCGGCGCGAGACGATCGTCCACCAGGATCCGTACAACCGGCCTCCCTACTAGGCCGCCTCGCTTCCTCCTCTCCTGCCGAGGGGCGGGCTTCGGTCCGCCCCTCGGCCTCTCCGGACCCCAGCAGGTTGGCGGGCACCCACTGGGTGCCCGCCGTCTCGGACCATGAAAAAGGGCGCCGCGCGCTCTGAACGAGGCGCGGCGCCCGACTCCTGTCCTAGAAGATGAGGATCAGGATGATGATGATCAGGATGAGGGCCAAAAGGCCGCCGCCGATGTACATATCTCTCCCTCCTGGTTGGTTCGCGCTCTTAACGGAGGAAGCGCCGAAAGAGTTTCGGGTAGGGCCGGAACCGCGCTAATCGTGCAGGACGCGGCCTTCCATGCCGCCCGCGACGACCACGACCTGACCGGTGACGTGCCCCGAGAGCTCGTCGGAGGCGAGCACGACGATCTGACGGGCGATGTCCTCGGGCTGCGCGACCTTGCGGAGCGCCATCGTCCGCGTCGCACGGTCGAGGATGCTCGAATCGTCCAGGGTGGATCGTGTCATCGGCGAGATCGTCCAGCCGGGGCAGACGGCATTGACCCGCCCGCGTGGAGCAACACGCACGACCTCGTTCTTGATGCTCAGGAGCAGGCCCCGGACGATCGCCGACTTGGCCGAGGCATAGTCCGCGTGGCCGGCCTCGCCGTAGACTCCGGCGGTCGAGCCAACGAGCACGAGGCTGCCGTGCCCCGAGCGCTCGACCTCGCGCAGGAAGCCGCGCGCCGTGAGGAACGTGGCCGTGAGATTGGCGGCGAGGGTCTCTTGCCAGCGGTCGAGCGAGAGCTCCCAGAGCGGCACGTCCTCCTCCGGCCAGACGCCGGCGACGGCTGCGCAGACGTCCAGCCCGTCGAGCTGCTCTCCGGCCTCCGCGAAGAGCCGGTCGGCCTCGTCCTCGCGCCGCAGGTCGGCCTGGAGCAGCACCGATCCCTCGCAGTCGGCCGCGACGGCCTCGGCCCGCTCACGCCCCTGGTGGTAGTGCAGCCCGACGCGGCAACCCTCGGCTGCGAAGGCGCGCGCGCAGGCAGCGCCGATACCACCGGATGCGCCCGTGACGAGGACGCGCTTGCCTGCCAGCCCAGTCTCCACCGAGGGTGAATGCTTTCACCTCCGGCGGGAAAACTCGACCGCGGTCTGCGCGAAAGGGGCGCTAGCCGCGTCTCAGGAGGGAACCGCGCCGCGGCTCGGCCCACGGGAATCGGGCGAGGACACCGCGGGTCGAGCCGTAGCGCGGCCCGGTGAGGCTACGAACGCCGCCACTCGAGACCGCGCTTGCGCTCGTCAACGCGGGAATCCGCACCGAAGAGGAGCGCAAGGGGCCCGACCAGCAGGATGAAGAGGAGGGCGAATGCGATTTCCATACCCTCAGCATCGGCCCGCTGGTCGATTAGCACAAGTCGAGTTATGATTCATTTCGATCATGCGATCTGATGGATGGCTCGGGGTCGAATTGCGTCACTTGGCGGCTCTCCAGGCGGTGGCCGAGGAGGGCTCGTTCGGCCGCGCCGCGGAACGGCTCGGCTACACGCAGTCGGCCGTCAGCCAGCAGATCCAGGCGCTCGAGCGCGTGGTCGGCCAGCGGCTCGTCGAGCGGCCCGGCGGCCCTCGGCGCGTCTCCCTGACCGAGGCGGGCGATCTCCTCCTCCGCCACGCGGCGGGAATCGTCGCGCGTCTCCAGGCTGCCCAGGCCGACCTGGCCGCGTTCGCCGAGGGCTCGGCGGGCACGCTCCGCGTCGGCACGTTCCAGAGCGTCGGCGCGCGCGTTCTCCCACGGCTCCTGCGCACCTTCACAGAGACATGGCCAGACGTCGCGATCCAGCTGACCGAGGCCGCCGACGACGGAGCGCTCCTCGACGCGGTCGAGCGCGGCGAGCTCGACTTCACGTTCGTGATGCTCCCGGCCGAGGAGGGCCCGTTCGAGAGCCTCGAGCTCATGCGCGACCCCTACGTCGTCGTCCTGCCCACCGACTCGCCGCTCGCCGGCCGCCTGAAGCCGCCCTCGCTGCGCGAGGTGGCCGCCATGCCGCTGATCGGTAACCGGCAGTGCCGCAGCGTCCACCAGATCGAGAACCGCTTCCGGGACGCCGGGCTCGAGCCGAAGATCGTCTTCCGCTCGGACGACAACGGCACGATCCAGGAGCTGGTCGCAGCCGGCGTCGGCGCCGCGCTCGTCCCGCTCCTCACGGTCGACCCGGCCCACGACGGCACCGTCGTCATCGGCCTCGAGAGCGTTCCGCCGCGGCGCATCGGCCTCGCCTGGCACCGCGACCGCTACCGCTCGCCGGCGGCACGCGCCTTCGTCGACCTCGCCGCGCAGGTCTGTGCGCAGGTCGAGTCCGACCTGACCGGCGAAGCCGCCGCAGCGGCCTAGGGCTGCTCGAGCGACTCGGCGATCTCGATTGCACGCACGCGGTCGATCTCGCCCTCTATGCGGACGAGCTTCGTCCCCAGCTCGACGAGGAGCGTGTTGCCCGCCAGGCGCCCGACGTCCTCGCCTACCTCGCCCGCCGGCGTCCTGAAGACGACGAAGTGGGGCCCGCCCTCGAGCCAGAGCGCGCGGTGACCGTCGATCGTCAACTGTTCGACGGTCGACCCGCCGTCGACCATCTTGTCGAGAAACTCGGTGTCGATCGTGCCGTCGAACTCGCTCACGAGGATGCCTACCCCCGTGTACTCCGATGCCGGCACGCCGTCTCCCGGGGCGTACACGAGGGTCACGCGGCGGCCCGAGCGCAGGTCCAGGTCGTAGGCGGCGTCCGGGCGACCGAGCTCGGCGGGAACGAGGGCACCGGGCACCCACGGCTGTTCCTCCCCAACGGGCAGCGCCGTGCCGAGGCCGAACTGGGGCGGCGCCGGATCGGAACGCGGGACGGTGGGAAGCGAGTCCACCCGCTGGACGGTCGCGCCGCGGAGACCGAAGAATTCGAGGACAGCGGTACGGGCCGGCGGAACGACCATGACCGCGCCCACTGCGACGGCGACGATCGCGAGTGCGACCACCAGCGTTCGCCTGCGCACACGCGGCCGCTGTGGCCGAACGTCCGTGAGACGACGCTGAACCGCCTCGGTGACGTCCGGCGCCTCCGGGAAGGCCAGGCGCTCGCCGAGCAGGCGGAGGGAGCGCTCGAGCTCGGTCAACGCTCCACCTCCATTCGCTCTCGCAGACGGTCGAGCGCGCGCGACGTTCGCGACTTCACCGTGCCGCGGCGCCAGCCCAGGGTCGATGCCGTCTCCTCCTCCGAGAGACCGAGGAAGTACCTGCACGCGATCGCGAGACGATCGTCCTCACGAAGGTCGTTCACGGCAGCCAGCAGCTCCTCGCGCATCTCCGAGCCCAGGAGGGCCGCCTCGGGGGACGGGACCGCGCCCCCCGAGAGCGGATCCTCGGCCGCGCGCAGCGCAAGCCGTTCGCGCCGGCCGGCCGATCTGCGGCGATTCCGCGCCTCGTTGGCGACGATGGAAAGAAGCCAGGGGCGGAACGGCGCTCCCTGCCGGAAGCGGCCGAGCGCGCGATAGGCCTTGACGAAGGCCTCCTGCACGGCGTCCTCGGCGTCGGCTGCGGAGCCGGTGATGAGGTACGCGGTGCGAAACGCGATCGTCTGATGCTCTTCAACCAGCGTGCCGTACGCACGCGTGTCTCCTTGCTTCGCCTGCGCGACTCGGTCGTCCTCTGCCAGTGGCCGGTCCCCCACTGCACCCGTTTTACACCGAACGAGCGCCAGGAGTTCCGGAGGCAGGCTAGGAGCGGGGAGCGAGCCGGAAGATCGTGCCCCGGGCGGAGATGACGTACAGCTCGCCCTCGAGATCCTCCGCGAACGAGCTGAGGTCGGCGACCTCGAAGGGATGGCCGCGGCGTGACACCTTCCGTCCCTCGCGGGCGAGGCTCCAGATCTTGCCCGAGCAGTAGTCGCCGTAGAAGTAGCGGCCCCAGGCCTGCCGGCGGACGGCGGAGCCCCGGTAGACGAAGCCGCCCGTAATCGAGCAGCCGTCGTCGTGGGTGTACTCGTTGATGGGCTCGACGACCGTTCCGGTGGGAGTCAGCGGCTTGTCCTCGAACTGCTCGGAGCCCTCGAAGACGTCCCAGCCGAAGTTGTGCACCCCGCCGACCTGGTCGGCAGCGACGAAGTCCACCTCCTCGATCTCGCTCTGCCCGACGTCCCCTATCCACAGGTCGCCCGTGACCCGGTCGAACGAGAAGCGCCACGGGTTCCGGAGGCCGAGGCCGACCATCTTCCACTCGGCGCCCGGGGTGTCGACGTCCAGGCGCAGGAGCTTGCCCAGCCTGCTGGAGAGATCCTGGGCGCGGTTCTCGGGATCGCCGCCGGCGCCGCCGTCGCCCATGCCGACGTAGAGCAGCCCGTCCGGGCCGAAGGCGAGCTGGCCGCCGTTGTGGTTCTCGTACGGCTGGGAGACGATGAGCACCACGCGCGTCGCGACGGGCTGTGGCCCGTCGGCGCGGTACTCCCTCACCCGCGTGTCGCCCTGGGGTCCGGTGAAGTTGACGTAGAAGAGGTGGTTGGTCTCGTACTCGGGATGGAAGGCCAACGAGAGCAGACCCTGCTCGCCCCCGTAGGCGATCTCCCCGACGAGGTCGAGAAACGGCGCCGGCAGCAGCCGGCCGTTCTCGACGATGCGGATGCGGCCGATCTGCTCGACGACGTACAGCCGGTCCGGCTCGCCCGGTGCAGCGGTCGCGTGCACGGGAGCCTCGAGGCCGGTGACGAACTGCTTGAGCGAGAGCGGCCCTCCCTTGCCGGGCGGGCCCGCCGCGTCGGTGTCTCCGGTGTCGGTGTTGGGGGCGGGCGTCGTCGTCTCCTCCGCTCCGGACGACGTCGGCCGAGCGCTGTTCTGCTCGTCGGAATCGCCGCTGCAGCCACTCAGGACCAGGAAAACGAGCGCGGCGCCGAGAAGGCGACCCCCCACCATGCCGTCAGGTTACGGATACGCCCTGCCGGATGAGCCGGTAACCGTCGGCGGCTTAGGAGGCGCCGGCGACGGCGGGGAAGAGCGGCTCGCGCGCCGCGACGCTCTCACGCAGCGCTGCGAGCATCTCGGGGACGCCGGCCGAGTCGCCCTCACCGGCGCGAAGTGCGGCGTGGACCCGGCGCTTCGGCCCGAACGCGATCGGCCGCACGGCTACGCCGGGATTCACGCGGGTGAGCCCCATGTCGGGCGCGAAGGCGACGCCCGCGCCCGAGGCCACGAGGCTCTGCATCGCGGCGTAATCGTCGAACTCGAAGCGGATCCGCGGGTCGAAGCCCGCGGCGCGGCAGGCACGCTCGGTGAAGGGATGGCACGACGAGCGCGGCGTGCTGCGGATCCAGGTCTCGCCGGCGAGGTCGAGCAGCCGCACGGCACGCTGGCGCGCGACCGGATGGCCGGCGGGAAGCACGATCCGCATCGGCTCTTCGAGCAGGACCTCGAGCGCAATCCGCGGATCGTCCGGCAGCGGCACGTGATCGTACTCGAACACGATCGCCAGGTCGAGCTCCCGCGCGCACAGGTGCGCGAGCGAGATGAGCGGGTCCGACTCCGCGACGGTCACCCCGACGTCGGGCCGGACGGCCGCGAAGTGGA